>JBDTWQ010000239.1:0-4557 GCA_040006595.1 Nitrosospira sp. | reverse complement strand
AATCTCTTCAGCCGTTATTAATTCATGGCTTGAAAGGCATCGAAAAAGAAAGCCTCCGAATTAACCGGGAGGGATCAATATCATTGTCACCTCATCCGGTTCAGCTTGGATCCGCGTTGACTCATCCGAATATAACAACTGATTATTCTGAAGCCTTACTTGAGTTGATCACGCCAGCATTATCGGATGGAACGGAAATGCTGGATTCCTTGACGGACTTGCATAAATATGTCTGCGCAAATATCAATGACGAATTATTGCTGGCGGCAAGTATGCCTGTCGGCGATTTGCGGGACCCGGCAATTCCCATCGCCGAATATGGTTCTTCCAATGTCGGGAGGATGAAGCACATCTACCGGCAGGGTTTAAGCTACCGCTACGGCCGTTGCATGCAGGTCATCGCCGGCATTCATTTCAACTACTCGCTTCCTGAGCCATTCTGGCCCGAATACCAGCAGTTTATGAAGCATACGGGTGATCTGCCATCGTTCACTACCAGCGCTTATATGGGAATGATCAGAAACCTGCAGCGTTATGGCTGGCTTATCCTGTATTTATTTGGCTCGTCCCCGGCAGTGGGCAAAAGCTTCATCGATAGCCGCAATTCTGTTTATTCCGATACGTTGCAGAAATTTGATGAGACTTCTTATTACAAACCTTATGCGACTTCCTTGAGGATGAGCGAGATCGGCTATTTGAATCCCGTTCAATCGATGTTTCATATTTCCTTTAACAGCGTTGATGAATACATACGGGACTTGAACAGGGCGACTACGATCCCTTATCTCGGATACGAGAGGATCGGGGCAAAGGTGGGCGGCCAGTACCGGCAGCTGAATACCAACTTCCTGCAAATCGAGAACGAGTATTACACTTCGGTGCGGCCGAAACAGCCGACGAGACCCAATGAGAGGCCGCTGCAGGCATTGGGAAGCCGGGGGATTCAATATATTGAAATACGATCCGTGGATGTCGATCTGTTTGAACCCGCGGGCATTGCGATCGAAACCACGCGCTTTCTTGAAGCGCTGAGTCTTTTCTGTCTATTCCAGCCCAATGCGGGGCATGACTTGAAGCAGCATGATGAGATCGGCAATAACGCATTGTCGGTGGCCAATCGCGGCAGGGATCCGATGCTGAAGCTGTCAGACAACGGGCATGAAATCCCGCTGCGGCAGTGGGCGCTGACGCTGTGTGAGCAGATGCGGGAGATCTGTGAGATCCTGGATAACGGCAATGCCGATATCCCCTACACCCGCGCATTGCACCAGCAGATCGAAGCAATTCGCCATCCCGAGTTAACGGCTTCAGCAAGGATGCTGGAGGAAATGCGCACGCAAAAGATGTCGATTACCGAGCTGGTATTGCAGAAGTCCCATGAATACACCCATCATTTCCAGAATGCCGCACTGGATGCCGCGGTAAAGAATAATTTTGATCTCCAGGTCAAGACATCGCTGGCGCAACAGGATCAGCTCGATGCCACGGCTGAGATCCCTTTCGATAAATACCTAAGCAACTATTTCTCGCAAAACACCGCAGCCAGCATCATTCATTCCCAGGACTTGCTTCAAAATTTGGCTGATTCCATGGTCGAAACTGCTGCTCGATGAATTGCGTGTACTCATGCAAACAATGCACGAACCGGCAACGAATGGGCATGCTGAAGCCCGTTCCCGGTAACCGGATGATCACTCATACTCAATGAAACTTGCCTTCATTCTCGACCAGCTGGATTCCATCAAGACTTATAAGGACTCGAGCTTTGCCATGATGCATGAAGCGGCGGTCCGCGATCATCAGCTATTTACCCTGCAACAGGGCGACTTGGCATGGAAGGGTGCGCAAACCGTGGGATTTGCGCGTGCGTTGGAATTAACCGGCAAGGCGGATGACGATGGACACCGCTGGTACCGGACAAAGGAGCCGGAGGAAATCCCGCTGCGGGAATTCGATGCTGTTTTGATGCGCAAGGACCCGCCATTCAACATGGAATATGTCTACACCACTTATCTGCTGGAATTGGCGGAAAGCCAGGGGGCACGTGTCTTTAATAGTCCGCGGGCCATACGCGATCATAACGAAAAACTCTCCATAGCCAAGTTTCCGCAATTTATCCCACCTACCCTGGTGACCCGGCAGGAATCTCTGATTCGCAATTTTCTGGCCGAACACCGCGACATTGTGCTCAAGCCGCTCGACGGCATGGGAGGAGCCAGCGTATTCCGCATTCACGGTGCCGATCACAACATTAGCGTAATCCTGGAAACCCTTACGCACTATGGCACGCGCACAATCATGGTTCAGCGATACATCCCCGATATCGCTCAAGGCGATAAACGCATTTTGCTGATCGCCGGGAAACCGGTGCCTTACTCGCTTTCCCGCATTCCCAAGCCAGGCGAAACACGCGGCAATCTTAACGCAGGCGGGATAGGTGTTGCGCAGCCGCTCACCCGGCGTGATCGCGAAATCGCTGAAGCGTTGGGTCCCGCGCTATACGATGAAGGCTTGATGCTGGTGGGGCTGGACGTGATTGGTGATTATCTCACCGAAATAAATGTTACCAGTCCTACCTGCATGCAGGAGATCGCCGGCCAGACCGGGTTCAACTCGGCGAAAATGATGGTGGATGCGCTCGAAAGCCATATAGCCGAGCGATACGCAACTGTCATTCCTCCGTTTGAAGCGGAGCTTTCTCCATGACTCCGGCAATCGAAGTCAGGCAGGTGCACAAGCGTTTCGGTGCATTGCATGCCTTGAACGGCATTGATCTCGAAATCAATACCGGCGAATTCTTTGCTTTGCTTGGCCCCAATGGAGCGGGAAAGACGACGCTGATCAATATTATCGCGGGTCTTACCCTTGCCAGCAGTGGGAGTGTCAGGGTAAAGGGGCATGATGTCGTCGCCGAGTACCGTGAAGCACGCCGCATGTTAGGCGTGGTGCCGCAGGAGTTGGTATTTGATCCGTTCTTTACCGTTCGGGAAACGCTTGTGTTCCAATCCGGCTATTACGGCATAAAGAAGAATAACGTCTGGATAGACGAGATAATCCACCATCTCGATCTTGCCGATAAGGCCGATACCAACATGCGTTCGTTGTCCGGCGGCATGAAACGGCGCGTACTAGTAGCGCAGGCATTGGTCCACAAACCCCCGGTAATCGTTTTGGATGAACCCACCGCAGGCGTAGATGTGGAATTGCGCCAAGCCCTTTGGCGTTTCATCAAGCAATTAAACCGCAACGGTCATACCATTGTACTCACTACGCATTATCTCGAAGAAGCAGAGGCTTTATGCAACCGCGTGGCAATGCTCAAAAATGGCAGTATCGTTGTGCTTGATAGCGTCAGAAATCTCATCGGCAACATTTCCGGACACCGGATACGACTGCGGTTATCTCCCGATACGCTGCCGGCAGCGTTACAGCTACTGACAATCAGCCACGACCAAGGCTACTACGTTCTGGCAATCGAGCAATACTCCCAGCTTGAAAATGTGATGACAGCATTACACGCGGCCCAGACCCAAATCCTGGAGCTGCAGATATTGCAACCTGATCTGGAAGAAGTGTTCGTAAAGATCATGCGCGGTGCAGAGAGTCTGGAACCTGCATCGGTATGAATGGATTTCTTACGCTGCTCTACAAGGAACTGCTACGATTCTGGAAAGTCGGGTTCCAGACCGTATTTGCACCCATGCTGTCTACCTTGCTCTATCTGTTGATTTTTTCTCATGCACTGGGAGAACGGGTACAGGCGTATCCCGGTGTAACCTACGCTGTTTTTCTGATTCCGGGACTGGTGATAATAGCTATGTTGCAGAACGCTTTCGCTAACTCCTCATCAAGCCTGATTCAATCGACGGTCTCGGGCAATCACATCTTCATGCTGTTATCGCCGCTTTCTTACCAGGAAATATTCACCGCTTATGTACTGGCATCGGTAGTTCGTGGTCTTGTGGTAGGACTGGGTATCTACGTGGTGACGCTGGGGTTTTTTGAACTTCCCCTGTACTCGTTCGCATGGGTATTCGCATTTGCCTTGATAGGCACCGCGTTGCTGGGCGCCTTAGGCATCATTGCGGGAATCTGGGCGGAAAAATTTGAGCAGCTTGCTGCGTTGCAAAACTTTGTCATCCTGCCACTGACGTTTTTATCGGGAGTTTTCTATACGATCCCCTCGTTGCCTCCATTTTGGCAAGGATTATCGTATGTAAATCCGTTCTTCTACATGGTAGACGGGTTTCGCTACGGCTTCTTTCGCACCTCAGACGTTTCACCCTGCCTCAGCCTTGGGACTCTGGTGGCATGTTTCCTGGCGGTTTCGTGGTGGACATTGCGAATACTGAAAACAGGGTACAAAATCCGAAAATGATCCGTAGTGGTTTATCCCACAGCGAAATGACGGTTTCACCCGCCATGTCCGCTTCCAGTTCGTAGGTGTAGCCGCTCGCGTTTGAAACCGGGCATGCGCACATTCCACGGCGGCGTGCTCACATTAAGTGCAAATGACGCAGGGCGCCATTTCGTCTCGCTAGGGTCTAGACTACAGAG
>JBDTWQ010000238.1:0-4120 GCA_040006595.1 Nitrosospira sp. | reverse complement strand
GACGAATATTTTGTGCAATAACGTTGATATACTCATCGGTGGCCGTTTTGAGCAGTTGAGCAGCGGGATTATCGGGTAGCGACTACTCCCCGTGGCCAAGCTCGGCAAGAACAAAGCGTGCACACCAGCGTGGTGGAAAGTGTGAGTAAAGTAAAGCTTGAGGCACCCGGAGCTATTGATGCGATAATAGCGTCATGTCAAATGCTAATACCAGTCGGCTGACACAAATCTTTCGTTCCATTCGCTTGTTGCTGCATATCATTTCGGGTTTGGCTCAATCTGCGGTATATCCGTATCTGAATCAGTCGGCGCAATGGCGTATGGCCCAGAACTGGTCAGCAGGCCTTCTTGCAATTCTATGCATCAGATTACGCTACAGTGGCATCGTGCCTGTCGCCGAAATGCCGGGGGTGATGCTAGCGGCCAATCATATTTCCTGGCTGGATGTATATACTCTTAATGCAGTGTGCCCCGCTCGTTTCGTAGCCAAATCGGAAATTCGAGGCTGGCCGTTACTCGGCTGGTTGAGCCGGAATGCAGGGACACTGTTCATCGAACGTACAAAGCGTAGCGATACCGCACGGATAAACCAGGACATCGGCAATGCATTGACCATGGGAGATCGGGTTGCGGTATTTCCGGAAGGCACTACCAGCGACGGCACCATACTTCGGCATTTTCATGCGTCGCTATTGCAACCGGCGGTAACGGTCGCGGCGAGATTATGTCCGGTAGCGATACGTTACATCGACACTACAGGAGGGATCAGCAAGTCAGCGGCATACGTTAATATCTCGATGCTGGAATCACTCCGGCGAATATTGGGGCAGCCATGGATTGAGGTCGAATTAATCTTCGCCCACCCTATTAATAGCAGCGGGAAAAACCGGCGCGAACTGGCACGTTATGCCGAGCAGGCTATTGCCAGCGCTTTGTCTCTCCCCGTGCCGCACAAGACACCTGGAAAACCTTTCGATCTTCCAGGCGAACAGCCGTGAGGCTTCCTCCCCACACACAACCTGTATCCAGCGCTATCAGGTTGTTTTTAATTTGCAAACCCAGCGCCGACCAGTGGCCGCAAATAACAGTGGCTTCCCGGCTGGCCCGATTCGGCGCCTCGAACCACGGTAGATAGTCGACTGGAGTGTCCTGCACTAACCCCTTGTAAGTGAAATCCATTTTTCCGTTAGGAGTGCACACACGCATGCGTGTCATCGCATTGATGATCACTCGCAGGCGCGGGTAACCTTCGAGACTGTCATCCCACTGGTCGGGCTGATTGCCGTACATATGAGAGCAGAATTTGTGGAAATCTTCACTGCGCAGCGCAACTTCAACTATCTGCGCAAGCAACGCGGCTTGCGACACGCTCCAGGACGGTAACAAGCCCGCGTGCACCATGACATAGTTTCCATCCACATGCAGCATCCGCTGATGCCGCAACCAATGAAGCAATTCGTCCCTGTCGGGCGCATCAAGTACGTCCTGTAAGGTGTCGTTCCGATGCAACCTGGCGCACCCTTCAGCGACCATGAGCAGATGCAGATCATGATTGCCTAGCACCGTGAATGCCGCGTTGTGTAGTCCTCTGACAAAACGCAATACGGACAGTGAGTCCGGGCCGCGGTTGACGATATCACCCACCAGCCACAACTTGTCTTTTGCAGGATCGAAACGGATCAGATCAAGAAGCTGTCTGAATTTCTTGTAACAACCTTGCAAATCACCGATTGCGAAAGTAGCCATTTTTTTTGGAAAAAATCATTAAATCACCGAAGACTCGTGCGGCCCGTCTACCCGTCTATTTGGCGCCTGCGTTCCACCAAAAAACAAGGGCGATATGATTCGCCTATCGCCCGTTATCTCGTCGTGCTTACCAGTCCTCAGAAAATCATTTCGCCTGACTCACCATGTAATCCACTACCGCTTTCACATCAGCATCGGACAGGCTGGCGTTTCCGCCTTTGGCAGGCATCGCATTCTTGCCCTTGATTGCACTATTGTAAAGTGTGTCGATACCGCTCTTGATACGCGGAGCCCATGTTGATTTATCGCCGAGTTTGGGCGCACCTGCCGCTCCGGTCGTGTGACACGCTGCGCAACTTGCTATGTAGGTAGCCTCGATTTTGTCTCCGCTATCAGCGGCCATTACCGGAGCGGCCGTCAGACTCGCTGTCTGGGGGGTTCCCTCCGGTTTCTCGTCAACCTGCGGGGGGTCGCTCGCGAATACCAGTACTCCCACTGGTTTCACGCGCTTAGCCACGGATTCATCCGAGAAAACGGGATTATTTAGATCTACCGGGATGTCCCCGGTGACAAGCTCTGCCAAGAGCAAAATAATTGCGATTGGGAATATGAAAGCGGCTAGAAGAACCGTAATCAATTGTTTCGGCGTCTTGATGGCCGAGGAATGCCCTTCATCTTCAGTACCGCTCACAATAACCCCCCAAGGAAAAAATGGTTATTGTATAGGTTGATGCCCGTAGAAGCAAAAGCGTAAATGCGTTTACGTTGGACGGAAGTTTTAAAAAAAGCTATCCTACTCGTCCGGCCGATAAAATAAAGTTTACAGTTGTTTCATTTGCGCCCATAGCTCAGCTGGATAGAGTACCGCCCTCCGAAGGCGGGGGTCACACGTTCGAATCGTGTTGGGCGCGCCACTTGAATTACTGCATTAAACCGGACTGGACGGATTGGTAACACGGAAATCATTACCGGCCCTCCTTTTTTCCATCGCGCTCCGAAACCATACACTCCACTCATCCGGCTGCCACATTCAGGATCATTGAATGTGCCGGTATAGGCGGGATCGCCGTGTCCTTTCGGTGGGCAAACATCCGTATGACGATCTCAACGAATCCGTTAAAAAATCCCAGTAAAGCAGGAGCGGAGATGCAACCGCCCATCAAAATGCATTCGAAGGGGGCATCACCAAGCCGTGAATTTATGAAATATCTGGAATAAGCGGATGTCACCTGTAAAACTTTACAGCTATCCGGGTGCTTAATCCTGATTTCTAATGTCGATATCGTAACGTTTCAAGGTGAAACCCCCATTGTGAAAACAAAACTAGACAGGGTACGGCGGTTAGTAAACAGCGCGGCTGATTATTCTGGCACCTTCATCTTCGACCCTCGGGAGGATGATGTTCATTGTAATCCCAGAACCAGCAGTCAAGCCGTTACATCCCGATTATTGCATCGGGATAATACATCTGCATAATCCCGTTTGAATGACCAAGGCTTTCGCTATGCCATTCAAGCCGGGGTCTTTGACGGTAAAGCAGCCAGTGAATTCCATATCCTTGACAGAGGAGACCCTCTCAAGGACGTATAGCAACGGCAATGATCATATTCACTAAGCCATTCCACTCCATGCGGAGGCCTGCAACCCGTTAAAGCGACTTTCGAACCCGGTTATTATCTTAATACATGCGATACCTGAAACACTATGTATATTGCCAAGCCTACGCCCTGCCCTGATTATCCGTGCAATATCCGGTTGGATCGGAGACCGATCCGCCAGTCCAGGCTATTATTGTCGCTTCTGATGATGGGTAGCATGTCCATTTCCGGCAGTGCTGTTGCGGCAGGATTTGCTTTGCAAAACCAAAATGGAGCTGGAACGGGCTACGCCTACGCCGGAGCGGCGGCAGTCGCGCAAGATGCTTCAACGATCTACTTCAATCCTGCCGGCATGACCTACCTTGCGCCCAGACATCATGTTTCGGGAGCGCTGAACTTACTGGTGCGGTCGTTGAGGTTCAATGATACGGGTAGCGGCGCGTTACAGCCGTACCCCCTCGGTGATAACGGTGGTCAGGCCGGTGGCCTGGCCGTGATACCGGCGGTTTATTGGACCATGCCTGTCACACCCGCGCTACGCCTCGGGTTGGGTGTATCGCCGACCTTTGGTAGCGCCACTGAGTGGAGCAATACTTTTGTCGGCCGCTATCAGGGTGTGTTCTCGGAAATAAGTGCCATCAATTTCAACCCTAGCGTTGCTTGGCGGGTGAATGATGCCATCTCGCTCGGTTTAGGCTTTAACGTCGTAAGATTCGAGGCCGATTTGCGCAGCATGTTGCCCGTGACAGCACTGCTGCCTGCACTGGTTGATGCGA
>JBDTWQ010000237.1:0-9818 GCA_040006595.1 Nitrosospira sp. | reverse complement strand
TGACGGCTCTTAAATACGAGGTTTTGACCATGCGGCAAAAAATGCTGGATGCCCACCCTAATCTAACCGGATTGTTCGACATCAAGCATGATCGGGGCGGCATTATTGATGTTGAATTTATCGTGCAATATCTCGTACTCGGCCATGCTTGCGCCTATCCTGAACTGACGAATAATATTGGTAATATCGCGTTACTCAAACTTGCTGGGGAACTGGGACTTATTCATGCGGAAACGGCGGAAAGAGCGCTTAGCGCCTATCGGGAATTCCGACGGGTGCAGCACCGGTTGCGACTGAGTGGGGATTCAGGTCTGACGGGTATACCGTCAACGGGCAGCAAATCACAAAAATTTGCGCGCATCGAGGTGGATTACTTGAGCGATAACCCCTCAGCGGTATTACGATTATGGGAAGAGGTATTTGGTACATAGCGTATTTTTATTAATTCCCTGCCTAGTAACGCCAACGCCTGCCTGGTGTTTTCATTTTTCCGTGTGAAATGCGTTAGAATACGCACATCTGAATTCTCTCCAGGAGTCTCTGAATGTCAATGGCTGACCGCGACGGCGTGATCTGGAGCGATGGAAAAACAATTCCGTGGCGCGATGCTACCACACATATACTTACCCATACTTTGCACTATGGCCTAGGGGTATTCGAGGGCGTGCGTGCCTATCAGACCCCTCAGGGTCCTGCAATTTTTCGTCTGCGGGAACACACTGACCGGTTATTCAATTCAGCGCATATTTTCATGATGAAAATGCCTTATGACAAAGGTACGCTGATGCAAGCCCAACGCGATATGGTAAAGCAGAATAATCTGGAATCATGCTATATCCGTCCGATTGCTTTTTACGGTTCAGAGGCCATGGGCATCTCTGCCAAGACACTGTCAGTGCATGTGGCTATTGCCGCATGGCCGTGGGGCGCATATCTGGGTGCGGACGGTCTGGAAAAAGGCATCCGCGTCAAGACATCGTCTTTCACTCGTCATCATGTGAACATCAATATGTGTCGGGCCAAATCGGTGGCGACTTATGCCAATTCAATCCTGGCCCATCAGGAAGTTGCCCATGACGGCTATGATGAGGCCTTACTGCTGGATGTGGACGGCTATGTGGCGGAAGGATCGGGCGAAAATATATTCATCATCAAGCACGGCAAGCTCTATACGCCAGATATGACTTCCTGTCTGGAAGGCATCACCCGTGCTTCGATCATAGAGCTCGCCGCAGAAATCGGAATCCCCGTAATCGAAAAGCGTATCACCCGCGACGAAGTCTATTGCGCCGATGAAGCATTTTTTACCGGCACAGCAGCGGAAGTTACGCCGATTCGCGAACTTGATAATCGCAGTATCGGCAGCGGCGAACGTGGTCCGATCACCACCCGATTGCAGGCCATGTTTTTCGACTGTGTCAACGGCAAGAATAAGGATCATGCTGACTGGCTTACTTACATCTGATAAATATCCAATACAAAACTGAGGAAATAGCAGATGCAGAATCATGCTACCGATAACAAACAGCGCCAAATCGAAATTACCACCGATGACCTGCCGCTGCATTGTCCCATGCCATCAATGCTCTTATGGAACTCGCATCCCCGCGTATTTCTGCCGATAGAAAATACAGGTGAAGCATTGTGTCCCTACTGCGGCACACGCTATATGCTCAAGGGCGGCGCGGGGGCTGCAGGGCATCATTGACTAAAGCAAAGAGATCTTAAGCGAAGGAAGGGAGAGGCGCGGGATAAAGCAAGAACGGCCTTGGTTCTCCATTACGCGATATTTTCAAAAATTTGGCATAATGAGAAGCGTAAAGGTAGCGATAAGTGTCCACAAGCCACCAAAATCAGCTGCGCGTTCACAAAACCTCGATTGGCTAATGAGCCGTGCTCACGCTCTTTCGCAGAAAACCATTTCACTTGATCTTCACAAAGCATTGGACGGCAAGTACTGTCAGCGCAAGACAGGAATGTGGAAAAGAAGGGTATAAACGCTCCCCCGGCCGAAGCGTTCGTACGATGACAGGCATTACTTCGTTCCAATACGGCCCGTCATACCACATCGCTTCCGGCAAGGCGGGATCGAAGAAAATACCGTCAAAGGGTATTGCTGTCTTTAGGCGGCGCCGATTTTATGCCCTTTGAGGGGTGTAATAGAAATAAGCCTCTGGCTTTGCCGGAGATAATTTGACTATCCAACTTCACGAATCGACGTATGCACAAACTCCCCCATGAAATCTTCAAAGCCTACGACATTCGCGGTATCGTCGGCAAAAATCTGACTGCTGAAATTGTCGAAGCCATTGGCCACGCCATAGGCTCCGAAGCACGGGCCCGTGATCTCACATCGGTAGCGATAGGTCGCGATGGCAGGCTTTCAGGGCCGGAACTTACGCAGGCACTGGCGAGAGGCCTGCAGAAAAGCGGCATTCACGTGGTCGATGTGGGGATGGTCGCCACCCCCATGCTTTATTTCGCGGCTCATGAGTTGTGCAATTATTCTGGCGTTATGGTCACCGGCAGCCACAATCCTCCCGACTATAATGGTTTGAAAATGGTGCTGGGTGGTGAAACCCTGGCGGCCGAATCCATTCAGGCATTGCGTCTGCGTCTCGAAAATAATGATCTTGCTCATGGCAACGGTGATTACCGCGTGCATGACATTGCCGAAACGTATCTCCAGCGCATAACCGGCGATGTCAAACTGACGCGCCCAATGAAGATCGTGGTCGATTGTGGCAACGGAGTGCCCGGCGCCTATGCGCCAACGCTGTACCGCAGATTGGGGTGCGAGGTAACCGAGCTCTTTTGCGAGGTGGATGGAAAATTTCCCAACCATCATCCCGACCCGTCCGTACCTGAGAACCTGCGTGACCTGATCCACGCGCTCAAAACCACCGATGCGGAAATCGGGCTTGCCTTCGACGGTGACGGCGATCGTATGGGCGTGGTCACCAAGGACGGCAGCATTATCTATCCCGATCGCCAACTAATGCTGTTTGCGGCCGATGTGTTGTCCAGAAATCCTGGTGGCCAGATCATTTTCGATGTGAAATGCACTCGAAATTTGGCGCCCTGGATCGAGCAGCATGGCGGTAAGCCTATCATGTGGAAAACCGGGCATTCGTTCATAAAGGGTAAATTGAAAGAAACCGGTGCGTTGCTGGCAGGAGAAATGAGCGGCCATATTTTTTTCAAGGAGCGCTGGTACGGATTCGACGACGGTCTCTATGCGGGTGCCCGCTTGCTGGAATTGCTCAGTCAGCAGGCGGATATCGATGCCGTCCTGCATGCCATCCCTGATGCCATCAGTACGCCGGAGTTGCAAATCAAATTGAAAGAAGGCGAAAATTATGCAGTTATCGCTCAGTTGCAGAAAACCGCACGCTTTGATAACCCGGAGCGCATCATCACTACCGATGGGCTGCGGGTAGAATACAAGGACGGTTTCGGCCTGGCCCGCTCATCTAATACCATGCCTGTGATCGTGCTACGCTTTGAGGCAGATAACGAGGCAGCCCTGAAACGTATACAGAATGATTTTTGCAGAGTCATTTTGCAGGTCAAGCCGGACGCGACATTGCCATACTAATTAATATAATATAAAAGAAAAGTTACTATTGAATCATCATGACGAAACCAGAAGGAAATATTAGAACTAGCGTTCTATTTGTCTGCATGGGCAATATCTGTCGTTCACCTACCGCAGAGGCGGTGTTCAGACATCAGGTCAAAGCCGCCGGCTTTGAGAAAGCAATTTATATCGATTCCGCCGGTACACATGATTTTCATATTGGTGAGCCGCCGGATGAAAGGGCTCAGAGAGCAGCGGTGCGACGTGGCTATGACACAAGAGCATTACGTGCCCGGCAGATACATGAGAGGGATTTTGAGATTTTTCATTATATTCTGGCGATGGACAGGGGTAATCTCGCCATACTCGAGCGGGAATGTCCGCCTCAATACAGCCATAAGCTTGGGCTTTTGATGCAGTATGGTAAAAAATTTTCTGAAGGCGTGAGAGAGGTACCCGATCCTTATTTTGGTGGACACCAGGGTTTTGAACAAGTACTGAATATGGTAGAGGAGGCGGGACAGGGGCTGCTTAGCCGGATTCGTAACGATAAATAGCAGAAATTATGTGCGGCGGGAGGACAGGCCGTGGTGGTGCGCAAAAAAGGCGGGGAATGTTTCCCCGCCTTTATTTATTGCAATGGGCTATTTTATTTATGCGTCTCGATCTGGACCAACGGTTCGTCATGCTCCACCACCGGCGCAGGAGGCGGTCTTTTCCGGCGCCGTTCTGCCAGTGCTGATTCTCCTGCCACATCGGCTTCAATTGGTTTTATTTTTTCCGGAATGGTCTCGATCATGACTAATCCGCTCGCAACCAGATCCGGTGGTTCGTGCGGCGACATGAGCTGCAGAGATTCTTGGGATTCAGATGCAGATGTTACTTCGATCGCTGCCGCTGGTATGCTATCCTCTGTTCTCGCAACTTCAACCTGGGGGGGTTCCAAGGTTGCTGTGACAGGAGCAGCAGGCGCGTTAGTTGCCGCAGGTTCCTGAACAGGTTGTTGCTTGTCCAACTCGGCTTCCGGTTCAACTGGCAGTGCGCTGGCGGGTTCCGCTGGTCCGGCCAGTGTTGCTTGCTCCGGCACCGCTGGCGTAATCTCAGTTATTTGTAAAGATGCAGGAGGGGATGCGACCTCCGGTTCTGAGAGTACCGCTATCGCCTGCGCGGGGGAAGCAGCACTAATAAGAGCTGGCGCTTCCTGTATCGGAGTGGGGATGGCTGTTACCGGTAGGAGACTTTCTTCATGCGTGGCCGAATTAACTGCTTGTTCGGATTGAGAATCTCGCACAGTTGCCTGTTTTCCTTCACGCGGAACTCGCTCTGAGCGCTCCCCGCGATCACGTTGTCTCCCACCACGACGGCGACGGCGTCCGCCATCTTCACCTTGCTGAAAAGCGTCTTCCATCGCTGGCTGCTCTTCTCCTGTCAGTAACTTGTTTTCGGTTCGGATTTTTTCTTCACGCGGGGGGCGTGGCTTTTTTTGAGCGGATCGCTCACCTTGGGTTTTTGGTTCACCGCGGATGGGACGCTGAGGCGTAGCGTCCCGGGCCTGACTCAAGACATCGCTACTTTCGGCACCACGCTCGTCGCGTCCGCGTTGGTTACTCCGTGGTGCTTTTTCATTGTATTCGCTATCGCGTCCTTCGCGGCCACGATCGCGTCGTCCCCGTCCGCGCTCTGTTCGCTGTGGACTGATTGTGCTCTGTTCCGGCTGCACTCTTTTTTCTTCACCACTTATCTGCTTAAACCAGCTAAATATCTTATCTAGAAACGAAAGCTGTTCGGGCTCAGGTTGCGGCTTTTGCTCGCGTACCGGAGCTGGCTGCGACGGCGTGATGCCACGCACAGCTGCTTGCTGCCGTGCCGGTTTGGCTTCCTGAGCAGCTGACGGCAGGACAGATTCTTGTGCCGGCTTTTCTACCATCTGATAGCTGGTTTGAACTTCGCCAAGCTTCACGTCATCATGACGCAAACGCGTGATGTTGTAGTTCGGCGTTTCGAGATGAACGTTCGGAATCAGTACCACATTTACTTTCAATCGCGCTTCGATGGCATGGATTTCCGCACGTTTCTCGTTCAGTAAGTAGGTGGCGACATCAACCGGTACCTGAGCATGAAGCACGGCGGTGTTCTCTTTCATGGCTTCTTCCTGGATGATCCTGAGGATATGCAGCGCAGAAGAATCAGTGCCGCGAATATGGCCGGTGCCGTGGCAACGCGGGCAAGAGATGTAGCTGCTTTCACCCAGAGAGGGACGCAAGCGCTGGCGTGATAATTCCAGCAAGCCAAAACGGGAAATCTTGCCCATCTGCACCCGTGCGCGATCGTAGCGCAATGAGTCGTGCAGACGATTTTCAACCTCCCGCTGATTGCGAGTGATCTCCATATCGATAAAATCAATTACCACAAGTCCGCCTAAATCACGCAGACGCAATTGCCGTGCGATTTCGTCGGCAGCTTCCAGATTGGTATTGAGCGCAGTTTGCTCGATATCGGAACCACGCGTGGCGCGTGCCGAGTTTACGTCAACCGATACCAGCGCTTCGGTATGATCAATAACAATGGCGCCGCCCGAAGGCAGGGTTACTTGGCGTGAGTAGGCAGTTTCAATCTGGTGCTCAATCTGAAAACGCGAAAATAACGGTACATCGTCCCGATAGAGTTTGACGCGGCTGACATTGGCCGGCATGACGTGGCTCATGAACTGGCACGCCTGTTCGTAGATGCTTTCGGTATCAATCAGGATTTCGCCTATCTCCTGATGAAAGTAATCGCGAATGGCTCGTATTACCAGGCTACTTTCCTGGTAAATCAGGAAAGCGCCGCTTTGATTTTTGGAAGCATCTTCGATGGCGCGCCACAACTGCAGCAGATAGTTGAGATCCCACTGCAATTCTTCTTCACTACGGCCGATTCCAGCAGTGCGGGCAATGATGCTCATGCCCGAAGGGACACTCAACTGCGACATGACGTCACGCAGTTCCGCGCGATCTTCACCCTCGATGCGGCGGGAGACACCGCCGCCGCGCGGATTATTGGGCATCAGAACCAGGTGGCGGCCGGCCAATGAGATATAGGTGGTGAGCGCCGCTCCCTTCGTTCCCCGTTCGTCTTTATCTACCTGAACAATGAGCTCCTGGCCCTCATGGAGCGCGTCCTGAACGCGGACCCGGGCCGGATCGACATTTTCCTTGAAATAAGCGCGTGAAATTTCCTTGAACGGAAGAAAACCGTGCCGCTCGCCGCCATATTCAACAAAAGCGGCTTCGAGACTGGGCTCGAGACGGGTAATAACTGCTTTGTAAATGTTGCTCTTGCGCTGTTCCTTGCCGGCGGATTCAATGTCGAGATCAATAAGCTTCTGGCCATCAACAATGGCGACACGGAGTTCTTCCGGTTGTGTCGCATTAAATAGCATGCGTTTCATTTTATGCCTCCCGCGCTCTGGTCACGGGCAGACAGCCTACGCACGAGGGAAACTATATCCGACGTACGTATACGAGAACTTTTTAGTCAGGCAACTTGGTCATGATGTCGGGCTGCTTGTTAAAGATGACTATTTCTCTAGCTTGTCACTGCGGCCCTGCTTTTCTTGCAAGCAGAACCAGGAAATTAAGTTTCAATCAGGTTTTCGACTATGGCCGTCCCTACAAGCGGGCGCTGCGAAACTGAAAACTGAAATCTACGTGTGCTTTGAGCGCGCAAATCAATTACTATCGCTACTTTATTGGTGAGCGAGATTAACCAGATTTTTCGGGGTTGGCTCTTGTCTCTATCGGACAAAATCCCATCAACAGCGCCATTTTGCGCACCGGATAAAGGATAGGCTGGAACTCCGAATTGGTAAGTATAAGTAGAATTAAGGATTTAGGCAAAGAATTTCCTCCAAGCGCCGTAGTCAAGGAAATCGTAGGAGAGGACAGCAATGGTCAGCGCATAGATAATTTTTTGATCAAGCGTCTAAAAGGCGTGCCTAAAAGCCATATCTACCAGCTATTGCGGAGCGGGCAAGTGCGGCTTAACAGTAAACGCGTTGACGCAACTCACAAGCTCCAGTTGGGCGACATGGTGCGTATTCCGCCGATGAGAATGGCTGAAAACGGTACCCAAGCCAGAAAAAAAAATGTCCCGTCCCCATCCACTCCCTTTGAAATTTTATTTCAGGATGAAACACTTCTGGTTATCAACAAGCCTGCAGGCATTGCGGTGCATGGCGGGAGCGGTGTGAGTTTTGGTGTCATCGAGCAACTGCGTGCCCAGTATCCCGACTGGAAATTCCTGGAGCTGGTTCATCGCCTTGACAGGGAGACGTCCGGGATTCTTTTTCTCGCCAAGAGCCGCACGGGACTTATTGAACTGCACCGGCAAATCCGTGCAGGGCTGATGGAAAAGCGTTACCTGGCGCTGGTGAAAGGCAAGTGGTGCAACCCAAGGCAAAGCGTTAAGCTGCCTCTCAACAAGTATGTGACGGCGACTGGGGAACGGCGCGTAGCCGTAACCATGGACAAGGGAAACAAAGTCCCGATGGCGGCTCATACAATATTTACGCTAAAAAAATCCTGGCAGGGCTTCAGCCTGCTGGAAGCGGAACTAAAAACAGGGCGTACTCATCAAATTCGCGTGCATCTCGCTCATCTTGGTTTCCCTATCGCTGGCGATGACAAATATGGGGATTTTGCCTTGAACAAGGGTCTCGCCAGGAAGGGCTCGAAACCAAGGTTGGGACGCATGTTTTTGCATGCTTTCGTTGCCGAGGTAATCCATCCTGTAACGGGCAAGATGTTGCGTCTGGAGGCGCCGCTGGCCGAAGATTTGCAGGAATGCTTGATGGGACTTAATACCGACAGCAGTGGGTAGCAGGTTATTTTATCGATATCGAAGACTGTCTATGGCAGGGGTATTCGGGCGATCCTGGCTGCGACGCGCATTGCTATCGAACAGGATCGGATAAAAAATGAATTCGATGATTCGGGGTTATACTTGATGCGTTCGATGCCTAACGCGATTTGTGCGATGGGGAGAAGGTTTCATCGTTGATCCATGCAAGAAAAGAAGCTTGCAGTATCGAAAAATAGATAACGAGGCAACAGTATTTTTTCGAGCCGCCGCAATCCATGCGGATTGCTGCTTACCTTACTTGAAGGATTGAAATAACATGGCTGATTCAGAAAATCGCAACGAAACCTGGGAGAAGACAGTACTTGAGAAACTGGCGCTCTCTTCCGTGCAAGAACAGCGCCGGGCACGTCGCTGGGGCATATTTTTTAAGTCACTCACCTTTATCTACCTGTTTGTTTTTATGTTTTTTGGATTGGGGTGGTTTGGCGGCAACGAAATATCCATTTCCGGTAAACATACTGCGCTGGTCGAACTGCGAGGCGTAATCTCGTCTGACAGCGTTGGCAGTGCTGATAACGTTAATGCCGGCTTGCAGAATGCGTTCAAGGACGAAAAAACGCGGGGTGTGATTCTGCGCATTAATAGTCCCGGCGGCAGCCCAGTGCAGGCAGGCTATATCAACGATGAAATCCGCCGTTTGCGCGCCGAGCATCCTCAAATCCCCCTCTATGCCGTAGTCGAGGATATTTGCGCCTCGGGTGGCTATTACGTCGCCGCTGCTGCCGACAAGATTTATGTGGATAAGGCCAGTGTCGTTGGCTCTATAGGTGTGCTGATGAATGGATTCGGTTTCACCGGCGCGATGGAAAAGCTCGGCATCGAGCGGCGATTAATCACGGCGGGAAAAAATAAAGGTTTTCTTGATCCTTTCTCCCCCCCCAATAACGAGCAGGAGAAGTACGCCAAAGAAATGCTGAGCGACGTCCACGAGCAATTTATTCAGGTGGTGCGACAAGGTAGGGGAAAACGTCTGAAAGAGGCGCCAGAAATGTTCAGTGGCGTCGTCTGGACCGGTCAGAAAAGTATTGATCTGGGACTTGCAGATGCCATAGGCAGCGCCGAATATGTGGCGCGCGAAATTATCAAGGCTGAACGCATCGTGGATTACACTACCAGGGAAGGATTTGCCGAGCGCTTCGCTAGACGCTTCGGTGCGGTAATGGCAGACACCCTAATTAGCGCCGGAAATGGCTGGGGATTACAGTAGCTAATGCATTAAGTGCTGAAGAATCGCATGGATGGAAACTTGCATCGTCGAACTTTATTTTTCTCTACAAGCTTCTATACATTTTTAATTTCATTGAAAGCCGCCAATTAGGGTGGGAGGACATATGGA
>JBDTWQ010000236.1:0-3258 GCA_040006595.1 Nitrosospira sp. | reverse complement strand
GGAGACCTTCATGAAGAAAATATTGACCCTGTTGACCTTGGCCATTCTTAGCTTCGGATTGGCCGCCTTTGATGCTGAAGCAAAACGCTTTGGTGGAGGTAAAAGTATTGGCAAGCAACGTGAGGCCATAAGCCCACAAGCGGCTCCCAAGCCTGGACAGGCGCCATCTGCCGCGCCGGCAGCTGCGGCCGCCGGTGGCAGCAAATGGATGGGCCCACTGGCCGGTTTGGCTGCGGGAGGATTGCTGGCGGCACTTTTCATGGGTGGCGCATTTGAAGGCATCAACATGATGGATGTGCTGATGCTGGCCGCGCTGATGGCTGCAGTTTTCTTTGTCGTGCGCATGTTGCGCAAGCCCCGGCAAGAACAATCCGCGCGTCCGATGCAATATTCGGGCATGGGAGCAACCCCCGGCAGCAGCAACATTCCGCCGGCTGCAGCGGCGCCAGAAACACGTGTAGCAGCAGCACCTGCTGAAGCATCCTCTACCCATGGTGGCGGCACCGCAAATATCCCGGCTGATTTCAAGGTTGAACCCTTCCTGCGCAATGCCAAAACTTCGTTCATCCGCCTGCAAGCAGCCCATGATGCACGGGATGTAAGCGATATCCGTGAGTACACCACGCCTGAAATGTTCGCCGAGATTAGCATGCAGATCAACGAACGTGGCAATGAACCTCAGAAAACCGAAGTAACCGCCATCAATGCCGAACTGCTTGAAGTGGTTACCGAAAAGGATTTGGCCATTGCCAGTGTCCGCTTTAATGGGCAATTACGGGAAGCTCCCGAAAAGTCGCCGGAAGCCTTTGATGAAATCTGGCACGTGCAGAAAAACCTTAAGGACCCCGAATCCGTTTGGTTGCTGGCAGGAATTCAACAGGTTTCCTAGATTTTTCGTTGCTATGCTGGCATCCGTCGCGATCGCCCCACTCAACCATTTGCTGCGTGGGGAAAGCTGGGCGCGCAAACGGCTACAACCCTGCGCAGGCAAAACTGCGCGTTTTCGCCTTCCGCCTTTTCTTAACCTCGCCCTGACCGTGCAGGCCAGCGGCGAGGTATCCACAGCGGAAAGCGGCGCTCCCGACGATGCCGTCCTTACCCTGACTCCCCGTTTGCTGCCACGCCTGCTTGCTCATGACGAGGAGGTCTACCGTGAGATACGGATTTCCGGCGATAGCGTCTTCGCGGAAGAAATTCTCCATATCGGAAAAAATCTGCATTGGGACGTGGAACAGGATTTAAGCGAGGTAGTGGGTGATATCGCCGCACATCGCATAGTGCAGGCTGGCGGCCGTCTGGTGCATTGGCACACCGAAACCATTCGCAACCTATCTCAGACGCTGGTGGAGTACTTGACGGAAGAACAGCCGCTGCTGGCTAAACCCATTGATATGCATGAACTCATCCGTGAAATAAACGCATTACAGGACGATGCAGCACAATTGGAAGAGCGGGTGAAAGCACTGGCAGCCTGCCGGACTTGAGGAATCGAAGAAAAAGCGGCGAGATATGGACCAGCCAGGTGCTTTTTCAGCCGCTTTCATTTAAGTTCAACGGGCTGCCCAAGTAGCAGAACACCTCTATAAAACCTGAGAAGATTATTAAGGGACCTCTGAATAAGTCCTCTGTGCAGAGGTTCCCTAACTACGGACGAATTGCCGGTTTTGAAATAAATGCGTTTCTTTCGTCTTCTCAAAATACTCGCTGTAGCATTCCGTTTCGGCCTTGATGAGTTTTTTCTCGGCCATGAGCGGTTGCGCCTATTGCGGCCCGTCGTCAAGGCGGCCACATTCTGGCGGCGGCTGGAACGGGCGCGCGCCGAGCGCCTTCGACTGGCGCTGGAAGCGCTAGGTCCCATTTTTGTCAAGTTCGGTCAAATGCTTTCCACTCGCCGCGACCTTCTGCCTCAGGATATTGCCGACGAGCTGGCCAAACTCCAAGATCAGGTTCCCCCGTTTCCTTCCAGCGTCGCTCTTGCGACACTGGAACAGATCTACGGGAAACCTGTCACCGAAGTATTTTTGCTATTCGACGCCGAACCGGTAGCCAGCGCATCAATCGCCCAGGTGCATCTGGCAGTTCTGCAGGACGGCACGGAAGTTGCCGTGAAAGTATTGCGCCCCGGGATTGCCCCGATAATCGCCCATGATATAGCCTTGATGGAAACCGGCGCCTGGCTGGTTGAAGCGCTGTGGCCCGACGGCAAGCGGTTGAAGCCCCGCGAGGTCGTGACCGAATTCGCACGCCATCTTGGTGACGAACTTGATCTCATGCGCGAGGCATCCAACTGCAGCCAGTTGCGACGTAATTTTCTTGATTCCCCCTTGCTCCTGGTACCGGAAGTTTACTGGGACTACTGCTATTCTGGGGTCATGGTGATGCAGCGCGTAAAAGGCACTCCCATTAGCCATGTGGCGGCGCTACGCGAGCAGGGGATCGATATTCCGAGGCTAGCCCGTGTCGGCGTGGAAATCTTTTTTACCCAGGTGTTCCGCGACGGCTATTTCCATGCCGATATGCATCCCGGTAATATTTTTGTTGGCAGCGACGGCCGTTACATTGCGGTGGATTTCGGCATAATGGGGACGCTCACTGACGAGGACAAGAATTATCTGGCGCAAAATTTCCTTGCGTTTTTTCGCCGTGATTACAAGCGCGTCGCAGAAGCGCACGTGGAGGCGGGATGGGCACCAAAAAATACGCGTGTTGATGATTTCGAAACTGCGATCCGTGCCGTTTGCGAACCTATTTTTGACAAACCCCTAAAGGAAATTTCCTTTAGCCGGGTACTGTTGCGGCTGTTTCAGACATCGCGCCAGTTCAACGTCGAGATCCAGCCGCAACTGGTAATGTTACAAAAGACCCTGTTGAATATCGAAGGATTGGGGCGCGACCTCGACCCCGACCTTGATTTGTGGACAACCGCAAAACCATTCCTGGAAAACTGGATGTCTGAACAACTCGGCTGGCGCGGACTCACCCGCCGCCTGAGCAAGGAGGCATCGAGCTGGGCAGTGATACTGCCTCAATTTCCACGTCTCTTGCATCATGCTTTAAGTGACAATCGCGCACAGATACTGGAAGACAAGCTAACCGCATTGGTGGTAGAAGAAAGGCGCCAGAGCCGCTTACTGACTGTTCTTGTTCTGATGCTTGCGGCGCTATTGCTGTGGCAGGTTTGGTAATAAACGGCCGCTCGATAACGCCTATTTACATTTACTGCTCCGTTCGGCTTATATTGCCTCAGCTTTCAGATCA
>JBDTWQ010000235.1:0-1802 GCA_040006595.1 Nitrosospira sp. | reverse complement strand
GCAAGACGGGCTGGGAAATAGCCAACATCGTCAGCATTTCGGAACGAACCGTAACCTTTCATCTGCAGAACGCGGCCCAGAAAATGGGTGTGGTCAACCGCCAGCAGGCAATCTCCCGCGCCCTTTCCATGGGACTTATCGCACCTTGTTCTATTACGTGAGTCAGAGGTTGCTTGGCAGCGGCTCAGGATAAATATAAATAGCTGGAAACGCCGTAAGGCTATGTCTTTAGTTCCACCATTACAGGGGCATGATCAGAAGGCCGCTCAAGCCTGCGGGTTGTTTTGTCGATGACACACGTAATACATATTTTCGCGAGCTCATTACTCAACAGGATATGGTCAATTCGCAAGCCCATATTACGGCGAAACGCCATCATGCGGTAGTCCCACCAAGTGTAGGATTTTTCCGGCTGTTCGAACAGCCGGAAACTATCCAGCAGGCCCAGTTTGAGCACCTCGCGGAATGCCTCTCGCTCCGGCAGGCTGAACAGAACCCGTCCCTCCCAGAATTTTGGATCATGCACATCACACTCTTCCGGCGCGATATTGAAATCACCCAGCAGCACCAGTTTCTGATGTCTGCTTAACATATCCTGCAGCCAGCTATTGAGGGCGGCGAGCCATTTCAGCTTGTATTGATACTTTTCCGATTCGATACTTTCGCCGTTTGGAACGTAGATGCAAATTACTCGCACATCGTTGTAAACTGCAGACAGGACCCGCTTTTGAGGGTCATCCAGACCTGGTATGGTTATGACGATTTCACTTCCCGTCTGTTTGCTGAGCAAGGCGACGCCGTTATAGGTTTTTTGTCCAGCATAGATCGTTTGATATCCCGCCGCAGTAATTGCGGCCACTGGAAAATTTTCGTCCTGCAGCTTTGTTTCCTGCAGGCATAAAACATCTGGCTGATTTGCGGCCAACCAGTCGAGAACCTGTGGAAGGCGGACTTTGAGGGAGTTTACGTTCCAGGTAGCAATCTTCATGCGGTATTTTATCAAATTAATTTCTGGCTGGAATAGATCCGTTAGTTCCCGGACAGTTAATGCGTAATGTTGTGCTACTATTAATAAAAAATTCCGCCTGTCTGAGGGACGACCATGTCTCGCCCCCCCTTTTTTAGGGCGGGCATTAAATATAGAATATTTATCTCTCTTCAACAAAGGCATAGTTCATCATGACCACCTCACACGATCCAGAATTTGGCGTAGCCGACTGGCAGCGGCTATTGCGTTCAATCGGCGAAGACCCTGCACGTCAAGGCTTGATCGAAACACCGAGCCGCGTTGCACGTGCCTGGGCCCATTGGACGCGCGGTTATCAGCAGGATCCGGCCATGATTCTCAAGACATTTGCTGATGGTGGCGAAAGTTACGATGAGTTGATAGTAGTCAGACAGATACCTGTCTATTCCCATTGTGAGCACCACTTGGCGCCTTTCTTTGGTCACGCGACTATCGGTTATCTTCCAACCGGACATATTGTTGGGTTATCGAAATTAACGCGGTTAGTCAACTGCTTCGCCGCACGGTTACAGGTTCAGGAACGCCTGACCCAGCAGATTGCGCAGTCCCTGATTGAACACCTGCAACCCAAGGCGGTCGGGGTGATCATCCGTTGTCGCCACATGTGTATGGAGTCGCGAGGGATTGCCGTTGCCGGTGAAGAAACGGTGACTTCCGCCATGCTCGGCGATTTAAAGACGAATCCAGCCCAGCGCACGGAATTCCTGGCACTTGCCGAGTAACCCAAGAGGATATCCCGATTACCCGAGATATATTCAATAAAACCCTCAAGGGG
>JBDTWQ010000234.1:0-2306 GCA_040006595.1 Nitrosospira sp. | reverse complement strand
CCCAACCATCCATGCAAGTTAGTAAGAGCGATGTCAGCCAGCGCGTTTATCCAGTCATCGCGTTCATTGAGGCAAGGGATATAATGAAACTCGTGACCCCCAGCCTGGATAAAAATGGCTTTGCCTTCCATGGCAATTTCTTCAAGGGTTTCGAGGCAATCGGAAACAAAACCGGGACAGACTACATCAACGCGCCGGGTATTCTGTTTACCGAGTTGTTCCAAGGTAAGCGCGGTGTATGGCCTTAACCATTCAGCCCGGCCAAATCGCGACTGGAAACAAATCTGGTACTCAGCAGCATCCAGTTCGAGCATCTCGGCCAGAAGTCGCCCGGTTTTCTGGCATTCGCAGTGATAGGGATCGCCTTTATCCAAGGTAAAACGGGGTACACCGTGAAAACTCATTACGAGTTTGTCGGGTTTTCCGCTTTTCATCCAATAATCGCGTACATTTTGTGCCAGCGCGGCGATGTAGCCCGGATGATCGTGATAATGCTTCACGGTGCGTATAGCGGGCGTGTTACGCATCGTTTTCAGTTGCGCGAATACTTCATCAAACGCTGAGGCAGTGCTGCTGGCAGCATATTGTGGGTAGAGCGGCAACACCAGAATACGTTCACAGCCATGCTGCTTCATCTGTCCCAGCACCCCGGCGATGGAAGGATTGCCAATACTCATGGCATATTCCACCATCGGCACGGGTTTAGTACGTTTTTCCAGGATATCTCGTAACAACAGGGTCTGGCGCGCCGTGTGAACCTTCAGCGGCGAGCCTTCCGGCATCCAGATCTGTGCATACTTTTCTGCCGATTTTTTTGGGCGAGTATTGAGTATGACACCATTTAGAATCGGCCACCACGCCCACTGCGGAATTTCCACTACTCGTGGATTGCTCAGAAATTGTTTGAGATAAGGCCGTAGCGCTTGGGCGGTCGGGGCATCAGGCGTACCAAGATTGACCAGCAAAATGCCAGTCTGTGTTGGGTTGCCATGCCGGTAAGCGGGTTCGGGAGAGATCAAGTGATTCCAATTCTCATTAGATACGATAACTACGTTGACTTCGTCTTCGGCTTCTCATCGTGCTAAGGTACGAAGGAAGGGGTGGCTATGTAACGCCGAATAAATCCTTCGTAGGAGGTCTTGCTGCCAATATTGGGGACCCTGTTCAGGTTCCCTAATGCTGCGACAGCGCGCTGGAAAGCAGGCGGGCAGTCGCATCTACAATCGGAATGACGCGTTCGTAAGCCATGCGTGTAGGGCCGACCACGCCTACAGTACCCACGACTTTTCCATCCACCTCGTACGGTGCAGTAACTACGCTGAATTCATCCAGTGTCACCACACCCGACTCGCCGCCGATGAAGATCTGTACACCTTCCGCCTTGCGGCTAAGTTCCAGCAACTGCAGAAACACGGTTTTGCGTTCAAACAGATCGAACAGCTTCTTCAGGCTGGTCATATTGCTGGCCAAATCGTGCACATCAAGCAGCTTGCGTTCACCCGCCATTACCACAGCTTCGCTGTTTTCCCTGATGGCCTCGCCGCCCGCCTCAATGGCAGCAGTCATGAGGTTAGTCATATCGTGGCGCAATTGTTTTAATTCGCTCTGAAGACGAATGCGGATTTCATCAAAGGCACAACCCGCATAATTCCGATTGATGAAATTCGCCGCCTCTATCAATTCCGTCTGGCTGTAGGTTCTGTCGGTAAAAAGAACGCGGTTCTGAACATCGCCTTCCGGCGTAACAATGATGAGCAGAATACGTTTCTCCGATAGGATCATGAACTCGATATAACGGAATATTGCGCTGCTACGCTTGGGAGTTACCACCACACCCGCAAAGCGCGTCAATTCCGATAGCAATTGCGAAGCGGAGTTGATTAATCGTGAAGGATTGTTTGGATGCAACTGGTCTTCGAGTTGATGGATTTCTATTAGGTCCAAAGGTTTGACAACTAGCAGCGTGTCTACAAAAAAACGGTAGCCTTGATGAGTAGGTATGCGCCCTGCAGAAGTATGGGGACTGGCCACAAAGCCCATTTCTTCAAGGTCAGCCATCACGTTACGAATGGTAGCGGGACTTAGATCCAGGCCAGAGAATTTAGAGAGCGAGCGAGAGCCTACCGGCTGGCCTTCGCTGATATACCGTTCGACCAGAGTCTTAAGCAGAATTTTGGCACGTTGATTGAGCATTTCGGTATTTTACATCAGGATTCGGTTTTTCGGCTTCGGCAATGGGAAAAACGATAGGTGAAAGCAATCCAGCCTGAATATTCATAAATTGGGGCGCATTGTATTCCACATCT
>JBDTWQ010000233.1:0-9655 GCA_040006595.1 Nitrosospira sp. | reverse complement strand
ATTTACCGTTTCTTTTTTGACCCATTCATACTATTGATGACCTTATCATGACAAGTTTACAATCGGCGCTTCACTCCATACCGGCAACTGCCTTCACTTCTCCCATGCTCGGATTTGGCATGGCTTTTGCTGATCTGTATCGCCGCGAAGGGCTGGTAAAACTGGATCAGGCATTTCTCGATTTTCTGCATGAAGGGGAAGCCGGGCTGCATGCCCGCCTGGATCATGCTCGTGCTTATCCCGATAGTCTTGATCGTAAAGACGAGGCAGCGCTGCTGATCGAAATTGCCCCATGGATGGAAGACTTCATTGCCAGGTTATTTGGCATCGAAGAAGAAGTCAGTGCCCTAGCCGCTCGCCATCATCGGCTTGCTCCGCTTTATTCATGCAAAAGACAGTTCGTGCAGCGCCGGGCGATAAGCAAGGTGAGCGAGGCAGAAGCGGCGGCAGCGGATGGAATTGCATTGGAAGAAAAACTGGCGGCCGACTTCGAGGCACCTTTTTCCGAACTGGCCTTTGCAACCGCAGTCACAAAATGGCTGCTGGACGAGAGTGCGAATGAAGAGCGGCTTAAGGCAGCTTTACTCTATGCAGCCTGGGCGCTGAAAACACCGGCGGGGCGAGAGCGTAACCAGGACGGGGTATTGTTCAAGGCTCCCGCCAAGCTTGATTATTTGCATCTCCTGTCAACAGATACCGACAACATCGCTGGCTATACTGTTCACCGGCTTCATCATATACGCCGCCGGGAGGGTTTCGCGCTCACCGATCCGGGCACCGATCTGGTAGGCGCCCTGGATGAGGCGAATTATTGTATTTGGTGTCATGAGCAAGGAAAGGATTCGTGCTCAAAAGGACTTAAGGAAAAACCGAAGGTACCTGGAGAAGCCGCATCTTTCAAAAAGAGCCAGTTGGGTGCTCTTCTCGCGGGATGTCCGCTGGAAGAGCGCATTTCCGAGTTTCACAAGCTCAAGACTCAAGGGGTAGCCGTCGGCGCCCTGGCGATGATTGTGGTGGACAATCCCATGTGTGCTGGTACGGGTCACCGGATTTGCAACGACTGCATGAAATCCTGCATTTACCAGAAACAGGAACCGGTCGATATACCCCAGGCTGAAACGCGCACGCTCAAGGATGTTCTCGAATTACCGTGGGGTTTTGAAATTTATAGTCTTCTTACCCGGTGGAATCCGCTTGATCTGCGCCGGCCGGTCCCCAAGCCGCCGACAGGCCGCAAAGTGCTGGTCGTGGGCATGGGACCTGCGGGATATACGCTGGCACACCATCTAATGAACGACGGTCACACAGTGGTGGGTATTGACGGTCTCAAGATTGAGCCATTGACGCCGGATCTCTGCGGAGTGAACCAAAAAGGGGAGCATGTTCCGTTCAGGGCTATCCAGGATGCAGGCGAACTCGATGAGAACCTGGATGAACGCATGCCGGGGGGGTTTGGCGGCGTCGCCGAATATGGTATCACTGTGCGCTGGAATAAAAATTTTCTCAAGTTGCTCCGGTTACTCCTGGAACGGCGAGAAGAGTTTGCTCTTTTTGGCGGGGTCCGCTTCGGTGGTACACTCACCGCCGACGACGCCTTGGCCATGGGGTTCGATCATGTGGCGGTGGCTGCGGGTGCCGGACGTCCCACTGTGCTCGATATGCCTAATGGTCTGGCGCGAGGCGTTCGTGCCGCGTCCGATTTTCTGATGGCGCTGCAGTTATCCGGCGCGGCTCAGATTAATTCTGTGGCCAATATGCAGCTGCGCCTGCCCGTGGTGGTGATCGGAGGGGGACTCACTGCCATTGATACCGCAACCGAGGCGCTTGCTTATTACCCCGTGCAAGTGGACAAATTTCTTCGCCGTTATGAAATTCTCACATCTGTGCAAGGGGAAGCCGCTATCCGGGGAGCATGGGATGAGGAAGAGCGGGAAATCGCCGAGGAATTTCTCAGTCACGCCCGTGCCATCCGCGCAGAGCGCAAGGAAGCGGAAAGAGAAGGGCGTGTCCCCCGTATACTGGAACTGCTTCAATCGTGGGGAGGCGCCACCATCGCTTACCGGAAACGACTCATCGATAGTCCCTCCTACACGCTCAATCACGAGGAAGTCGAAAAAGCCCTGGAGGAAGGAATCTGGTTCGCCGAGGGTCTCACGCCTGTCCGAGTGGAGACCGACAGGTGGGAACATGCCACGTCTGTGAAGTTCTCGGTACAAATCCTGGATGAGACGGGTTCATGGCAGAAAACCGGGCAAGCTGAATTGCCGGCTCGCGCCGTTCTGGTTGCGGCAGGAACTCAGCCGAACACGGTACTTGCCAGGGAAGACGAAAAAAACTTCAAACTGAACGGGCGTTATTTTGCGGCCTGCGATGAAAACGGTGACCCGGTTAGCCCTCCCCGCGCAAATCCCAAGCCTGACACTTCGATGGTGCTGTTGAGCCGTTGCGAAGATGGACGTTTCATCAGCTTCTTCGGTGACCTGCATCCATCTTATTCGGGCAATGTGGTCAAAGCCATGTCCAGCGCAAAACAAGGTTATCCGGTGGTAAGCCGGGTACTCGGACGCGTCGCGCCGGCATCCGCGAAGCACGCTGAGCTGTTTTTTGCCGAAATAAACGGGCGATTACGCGCCACCGTGCATAAGGTCGAGCGGTTGACTCCCAATATCATTGAAGTTGTAGTACATGCCCCGATGGCGGTGGAGCGTTTTCATCCCGGTCAGTTCTACCGCTTCCAGAATTTTGCAAGCCTTGCTACTACAGCTGGCGACACAAAATTGGCGATGGAAGGCATTGCTCTCACGGGGGCTTCGGTTGATGTTTCCCGTGGATTGGTGTCGCTGATTGCCCTGGAAATGGGCGGGTCGGCGGATTTGTGCGCCAGGCTCAATCCTGGCGATCCGGTAGTGCTGATGGGTCCCACCGGCACCCCTACGGAGATCTTGCCGCATGAAACCGTCGTGCTGGTAGGTGGCGGACTGGGTAACGCGGTATTGTTTTCCATTGGCGCCGCAGCACGCGCCGCGGGATCGAAAATTTTATATTTTGCGGGTTACAAGAAGCTGATTGATCGCTATAAAGTAGCGGAAATTGAGGCGGCGGCGGACATTGTGGTGTGGTGCTGCGACGAAGCTCCCGGTTTTAAACCCTCGCGGCCGGACGACCTTAGCTATACCGGCAATATCGTGGATGCGATGGCCGCTTATGGCAGCGGTATGCTGGGTTCTCAGAAAATTCTGTTGTCGGATGCCGACCGTATCATCGCCATTGGCTCCGACCGAATGATGGCGGCGGTGGGTGCTGCCCGTCATAACAAGCTCCAGCCTTATCTGAAGACAGATCACTTCGCAATCGGCTCCATCAATTCGCCGATGCAATGCATGATGAAAGAAATCTGTGCTCAGTGCTTACAACCCCACAAAGACCCGGCAACAGGAGAGATTACTTATGTGTTTTCCTGCTTCAATCAGGATCAACCCCTTGATCAGGTTGATTTTGGCGGGCTGGCGTCGCGTTTACGCCAGAACAGCGTCCAGGAAAAACTTACCACCCGGTGGATTAGCCATTGCCTGAAAGAATCGGACCAGGTTGGGGCGTAAATGAGCTCTTTCCCCAATCCGGACAATTCATCATGCTCATGTTCATTTATAATTCAGCCCTCGTCTGAACGGGATGGTGTCGGGCAACGTCCGTAAGGTAGCTTAAAAAAATAGGGAATGTCCAAAAAATAAGGGAGATTATCAATGCATATAGGCATACCCGCGGAGACTCGCGGGGGAGAGACCCGCGTTGCGGCTACACCGGAGACGGTAAAGAAATTTACAGCTAAAGGTTTTCATGTTGTCCTGGTACAGTCCGGGGCGGGAGCCGGTGCGAGCATACCCGATGAGGAGTACCAGGCTGCCGGGGCAACTATCGTAACCAGCGCGGCGGAGCTTTATACCCAATCGCAAATCGTGCTTAAGGTACGCGGACCGGAATCCGGCGAGCTGGCGATGATACGCAAGGATGCCGTACTGCTGGGTTTACTTTCCCCGCATCAGGCAGACGGCATCGAAGCACTTGCACGTCATGGCCTGACCGCCTTCGCCATGGAAAAACTGCCGCGCATTTCCCGTGCTCAGAGCATGGACGTGCTGTCGTCGCAGGCCAACATCGCGGGCTATAAAGCGGTGCTGATGGCGGCCAATGTCTATAAGAAGTTCTTTCCCATGCTGATGACCGCCGCCGGTACGGTAAAGGCGGCGCGGGTGCTGGTTCTCGGCGCGGGCGTGGCTGGCTTGCAGGCCATTGCCACGGCTAAACGGTTGGGTGCGGTGGTTGAGGCGTTCGATGTGCGTCCGGTTGCGAAAGAACAAGTAGAAAGTCTCGGCGCCAAGTTCGTCGAGGTTCCATTGAGCGAGGAAGAAAAAGCGCAAGCAGAAACGGCCGGCGGTTACGCCCGTGAGATGTCTGACGATTATAAACGCCGTCAGGGGGAACTGGTGCATCAGCGCGCGGCGGCGGCCGATATCATTATTACCACCGCGCTGATTCCCGGACGTCCAGCCCCCGTTCTGATCAAGGAAGAAACGGTTCGTGCCATGAAGCCTGGATCGGTAATCGTTGATATGGCGGTAGAAGCAGGCGGCAACTGTGTTCTATCGGAATTGGACAAGATCGTAGTGAAGCACGGTGTGCATCTCGTCGGTATTGCCAACCTGCCGGGACTGGTGGCGGCGGACTCCAGCGCCCTTTATGCGCGTAATCTGATGAATTTTCTTAACCTTATGCTTGATGCGAAGAGTGGCGAATTCAAGGTGAATCGTGAAGATGAAGTCATCTCCGGAACGCTGGTCTGCGCGGACGGGGAAGTAACCGGAAAAACTTGAAAAGTCATGGGTGAGAGGTAAAAAGCATATATGCGCTTTTCACGTTTTTCCTCCCCTGCTGTAATCAAAAACCCGGATTTAAATAGTTAACGGATTGAAGGAGCAATCATGATCGGCGAAGTTGACCCAACTATCATTAACCTGACCGTATTCGTACTTGCGGTATTTGTCGGCTATCACGTGGTGTGGAATGTGACTCCTGCCTTGCATACGCCGCTCATGTCCGTGACCAATGCCATCTCCGGCATTATTCTGGTGGGTGCCATGCTGGCGGCGGGACCGGCCGAAACCGACTGGGGCGTATGGCTGGGTGCAGTGGCAGTGACGCTGGCCGCAATCAATGTATTCGGTGGATTTCTTGTTACCCAGCGAATGCTGGAAATGTTTAGAAAAAAAGATAAAAAAGGAAGCTAGTAAATGTCCGCAAATTCGGTCGCACTCGCGTATCTGATCGCATCGGTTTTTTTTATTCTTGCGCTAAAAGGCCTAAGCTCGCCGCTGACAGCTCGCCGCGGCAATTTGTTCGGCATGGTGGGGATGGCAATCGCCGTCGTCACCACGCTTACCGTCACCCAGAACTGGGCGCTGATACTCGGTTGTATCGCGCTGGGGGGCACCATCGGTGCCGTCGTTGCGCGACGAGTGCAAATGACGGCGATGCCGGAACTGGTTGCATTCATGCACTCGCTGGTGGGCCTGGCAGCGGTATTTATCGCTATTGCCGCTGTCAATAATCCGGTTTCGTTTGGCCTGCCTGCGATATTGCCGATGGGCAGCAAACTGGAGCTATTTCTCGGCACATTTATTGGAGCCATGACATGGTCGGGTTCAGTGATCGCATTCCTGAAGCTGTCAGGCCGCATGAGCGGGGCGCCTATCACCTTTGGCGGGCAGCACATGGTCAATCTGATTCTGGCCATCGTAATGGTCGGCTTTGGCCTGTGGTTCTTCTTTAGTGAAACCACTAACTGGACAGCCTTTGCCATGATGACTGCAATTGCCTTCGTGCTCGGTTTCCTTATCATCGTCCCCATCGGTGGAGCGGATATGCCGGTGGTAATTTCCATGCTTAACTCATATTCCGGGTGGGCGGCGGCGGGAATCGGCTTCTCGCTTGGCAACCCCATGCTTATCATTGCCGGATCGCTGGTGGGCAGTTCCGGGGCTATTCTGTCCTATATCATGTGCAAGGCCATGAACCGGCCATTTCTCTCGGTCATACTTGGCGGCTTTGGCAGCGAGGGTGGCGCTGCAGCGGTAAGTGACGGGACGCAGAAAACTCATCGCAGCGGTAGTGCGGATGATGCTGCATTCCTGATGGGTAATGCTGACAGCGTGATTATCGTACCCGGTTACGGCTTGGCGGTGGCGCGGGCACAGCATTCGGTCTATGAATTGGCAGAAAAATTGCACGAAAAAGGCGTCAATGTGCGTTTTGCCATTCATCCGGTGGCGGGGCGCATGCCGGGACACATGAACGTATTGCTGGCGGAAGCAGAGATTCCCTATGAACAAGTGCTGGAAATGGATGAGATCAACAGCGATTTTTCCAATACGGACGTGGTATTGGTGCTGGGTGCGAACGATGTCGTAAATCCCGCGGCGAATGTTCCAGGCAGCCCGATATACGGCATGCCCATACTGGATGCCCACAAGGCGCGTACCGTGATGGTGGTCAAACGCAGCATGGCAGCGGGTTACGCGGGTCTCGACAATGACCTGTTCTATATGGACAAGACCATGATGGTATTTGGTGACGCCAAGAAGGTTGTCGAAGATATGGTCAAGGCGTTGTAATTCAAATTCGCATTGGAAAGGATAACCCCGTTGGCTTAGTCTTCGGCTAATCGTCGCACCATAACTGTCTTCGTTGCTTGTTCTCATTCTTCCCGAGAATTGCAATTATTCGGTAGCTGGATTCGCCATTCCGTTTCCAGGAATCTGCGATTAGTCCTATAGAAGACCTGGCCACAGGGAGCATCGTCATCGTCTTCCCGCGAAAGACAGGATCAAGAAGTCTCTTCTAGCCTGCCATCAAATCTACTTGGCTCGTCTCATTATCTATCGGTAAAAATGGTAAAAGTAATGGTATCCTAAACGGGTCACGTCCAGTGCCGAGCTATTTCATGAAAAATTCGTAATAGCAATTACTCTTGCGGTCTATTTTCAGCCGCTTGGAACATGAATGATATGCTGGGAGCAAACAGTTAAGAAGATCCTGATTATCAATAAGGGATAACAGGAGGCCGTGCAGTGAGCGCAATCAAGGGATTCTTCGAAGAAACGTTCACGGCAGATGATCGCTCGATCACGCTCTTCCGGAAGGGAGAGGGGCCTGCTGTCATCCTTCTGCACGAATTGCCCGGCCTCACACATGAGACTGTCGAGTTTGCGGAGTGGATTGCGGAACGTGGTTTTCACGTTGTCATGCCGCTCCTGTTCGGTAGGCCGCTTCAGCATCCGGTGCTCGGTCTCCTGAAATTTCCGATCCTGTGCATCCGAAGAGAATTTAACAATTTTGCAGCAGGTAAATCGAGCCCCATAACGGTCTTACTACGGGCGCTGTGCCGGAAGCTTCATGCGGAGCATGGTGGGCCCGGCGTAGGGGCGATCGGCATGTGTTATACAGGTGGTTTTGTTTTTGCGATGATGGTGGAGGCAGCCCTCCTTGCACCGGTGGCTGCGCAGCCCAGTCTTCCCCTTTTTCAGTCCACGGCGCTCGATGTCGAGCAGGAACAATTGGCAATCGCATCAAATCGTACGGATACGATGTCATTACTCGGACTTCGTTTCGAGCAGGACTTTCGTTGCCGCGCGGCAAGATTCGAGCGGCTGGAAGCTTCGCTGCAAAGTGCGCCGGGATCAGCTACGCAGCGCTTCCTTTCGATTGTCGTGCCTGGGAAAGGGCACGCAACACTCACAACCGATTACCAGACGGCGCTTGACCGGGGGATCGATACACGAGAATTGGTACTTCAGCACTTGCGCATGCAGTTACTCGATTCGAACAAGTAGGATTCTTATGATAAATACGAGATACTCAGGCAGAATACTCACTTTCCAGCGATCTTGGAATCGGAGGCTAGCCAAGTCGGGTACGGGCGCATTGCCTTCATATTGAAATTGTGGGCTGATAGGATTCGTTAATTTTAACGTTAATTTTTTTGTACAAGATGGTTTTATTTATCGACAGTCAGGCATAAAAACGATGCGGATCGGACTACCCAAAGAAACCAAGGATCACGAAAATCGGGTCGGGCTGACACCCAGCATTGTCAAAACCTTGACACGACATGGGCATCAGGTATTCGTGCAAAGTGGAGCGGGCGAAGGCAGCTTTCTTTCGGATGCGGAATATCGATCCGCCGGGGCCATGATAGTTCCTCACGCGGAAGATGCCTGGGCGGCGCAAATGGTAGTTAAGGTCAAGGAGCCGACCGCGACGGAATATTGTTACCTGCGCCCAGACATGATTCTCTTTACCTATCTTCATTTGGCTTCGGATAAGGCGCTTACCACTGCTCTGCTGGAGAGTGGCGCTACGGGGATTGCTTACGAAACGGTTCAAACCGAAGGCGGTAAATTACCGCTGTTAACACCGATGAGCGAGGTTGCTGGACGTATGGCTACCCAAATTGGCGCAACGTATCTGCAAAAGATGTATGGTGGCCGTGGTGTATTATTGGGTGGTGTTCCGGGTGTCGCTTCAGCCAATGTCGCAATCCTGGGCGCCGGTATTGTAGGCACCAATGCCGCGCGCGTGGCTGTTGGATGTGGCGCGCAAGTCACCGTGCTGGATACCAATCATGACCGCTTGAAATACCTTGACGACATTTATCAGGGGCAATTACAGACGCGCATCAGTGATGAGTATAATATTGAAGAGGTTGTCTACAACGCCGATCTGATAATCGGCGCCATTTTGATTCCTGGCGGGCGAGCGCCCTGGTTGATTACCTCCGGGATGTTGCCGAATATGCGAAAAGGTTCGGTAATCGTAGATGTGGCAGTTGATCAGGGGGGGTGTGTGGAAACAACCCGGCCTACCACTCATAGTAATCCAACTTATGAAATCGACGGCGTAGTGCATTATTGTGTCGCCAACATGCCAAGCGCTGTACCGCGCACCAGCACCTTTGCACTTAACGCCCAAACGGCTTTTTATACGTTGCGCCTGGCGGACGAAGGATTAGATGCCGTACGAAAAAATCTGGCGTTACAATATGGCTTGAATACGCATCGTGGATCAGTAACCTACCCTGCTGTCGCAGAGGAATTTGGTCTGAAATATATTGACCCGTTGCAAGCATTGGAACATGCCTACTGAACAGTCAACCAAAAGCAGTTAATCAAAGGAGCCACGCAAGATGAAATTCGCATACCCTATATTTTTGGGCACATTGCTTGCGGCCAGTCAGCCCGCGTTCGCCAATATCGATGTCAAGTTTGATTATCGCTATGATAGTTCAGGTTTTTTTACTGGCGAAAATAGTTCGCGGCAGAATTTATTGAATGCCGCCGCCTCTGTGTTCGAAACCCGTTTTCGAGACTCGCTAACTTCAATCACTCCATCTGGATCGAATACATTTGATGCGCGTTTCTTCAAGCCCGATACCGGCATAGTCACAGACATCCCTGGCCTCAGTGTCGCCGCCGATCAGATCGTGGTTTTTGTCGGCGCGTATAACTTGGGTAATACACTTGCGACAGGCGGTCCGGGGGCATTTTCCGCCAATGGTTCCCCAGATTTCATTAGCAACGCTTCCAGCAGAGGACAGGCTGGC
>JBDTWQ010000232.1:0-1772 GCA_040006595.1 Nitrosospira sp. | reverse complement strand
GTACGTTCTCGCCGGGAATCACCAAATTCTCAGGCGGTTCTCCGCGAGGGATGGTTTGGAGATGGTTTACCATGGCTCTGCTCCAGCAATGCATAATATAGGGCAGGCCGCCGCACATTTTATGAGGAAATCAGACTGACGGACAAAGACTTATATTATCCGTATGGAGTACCTGCGTGCGCTCTAGTCCGAATATCTTTGTTGGAATCCGTGCTTGGATGAACTGGGCGGCGGTAATTTATTAGCGGTCGCAATCCATGCATTTCTGCTTGACTGTAAACACCGCTTATTGTCCCGGCATCAACCTGGAATAGATTGCGAATGATTTGTTTTTCGCATCAAGGTTTTAGTTTTTCCTGAGCTGGTTTATCATTTGTGGTTCCGGACCGAGGAGTGCCACGATGGCAGGGCTAAGTAAAGATACCCCCACTCCCACAGAAATAAAACTCCATAGAAAATCCAGATTATTGGAAATTTCTTTTGGAGACGGTAAAACTTTCCAGATTCCCTGTGAATTTCTCCGGGTGTATTCGCCTTCGGCGGAGGTGCGCGGTCATAGCCCAGGACAGGAAGTGCTGCAAGTGGGCAAGAAAGAGGTGAATATCAACCATATCGAACCGGTTGGCAATTATGCAATCCAATTGAATTTTTCAGATGGCCATAATACTGGCCTTTATTCGTGGGATTTACTCTACGACTATGGCCTGCATCAGGATAAAATGTGGCAACGATACTTGAACCGGATGGAAGAGGCGGGTGCGAGCCGCGAGCCGGTTACCGGTTCGCGCACATCTAATCAGCAACCTAGGTCGAAATAACTTTAATAACTTTAATCTTGGCATGACATATGAGCATGCCTATTATAGAAACTGAACATTCATGACAAAAACTACCCATTTTGGCTTCAACGTCGTTCCTGAAACAGAGAAAGCCCGCAAGGTGGCAGGCGTGTTCGATTCGGTGGCTGAACGCTATGACCTGATGAATGATCTTATGTCGGCGGGTCTGCATCGATTGTGGAAGCGCTTTGCCGTGGAAACAAGCAGCATCAGGAAGGGTAGCCGGGTGCTCGACATTGCAGGCGGCACTGCTGACTTGAGTGCATTATTCGTGGAGCAAGTGGGCGAGAATGGCGAGGTCTGGCTCACAGATATCAATAATTCCATGCTCACCATAGGCCGTGACCGGCTGCTGGATCAAGGCGCAGCGGTATCGGTAGCGCAGTGCGATGCAGAAAAGCTGCCGTTTCCCGATGATTATTTTGATTGCGTGAGCGTTGCGTTCGGTCTCAGAAACATGACCCACAAAGATGCAGCGTTGAAAGAAATGCTGCGTGTGCTCCGCCCCGGCGGTTCGGTCATCGTGCTTGAATTTTCCAAGGTATGGAAGCCGTTGCAACGCCTCTACGATATCTATTCATTCAAGATGCTGCCAGCCATGGGCAAGCTTATTGCCAAGGATCAGGATAGCTACCGCTATCTGGCTGAATCCATTCGTGTCCATCCTTCTCAGGAGGAATTGAAGCAATTGATGAAGCAAGCCGGATTCGAGCGCGTGGAATATTTCAATCTAGCCGCCAATGTGGTTGCCCTGCACCGAGGCTATAAATTTTAGTGTGGCATATTTTAAATATGCTACTTATTGCTCCGGCCCTGTGAAGTATTAAGCCGCATAGCGAACCCGACGATCCTGGAAGTAGCCAATAACGCGCTCAGGATTTTGCTCCAGCATCGCCATATGATCGTTGGCGGCCTCGCGTAACTTGGCCTGGG
>JBDTWQ010000231.1:0-14707 GCA_040006595.1 Nitrosospira sp. | reverse complement strand
GGTTTATCCTGTCATGTCAAGCTACAGTCTCTTTGATTAGAATGATGCAGAACCGGCCACAACCTTAGAATGACTTTTTGGAATTTTGCTCCCATCAATGAAGAATACATGGCCACCGCAAACAGGCCATCGCGAGCGACGCCTCACAGGGTTGTAACGCCACTTCCGGGGGTTCCATAATCAGATAAGCTGAAGACGCTTGGCGACGAAGCGCGCTTGACTGCGGAGCGCAAAACAGGGCCCTATTTCGACAATTTACCACCACTGCTATACTTACGCTGCCTACTGCCTGAAACCTGCCTGAAGTAACGTAAGTACGAGCCCGTAATGGCTCCATTTATTTTGTCCGGTTTCACGGTGGCACTCTTTGATGCGCCGAAAAACAGGCGATCCAACGTCAAGTCGCGGCGACGCGGCCCTCGCGTCGCTTCGCTGTGAGAGCGTGGCTACCCAGCTTCTTCAATACCTCCCAAGCTGGTCCAGGGAACTTATGCAGCTTGACCATCACATCCTCGAGCGCCTCCAGGAACCAATCCACGTCAGTCTCGCTGATATTCAAGGGCGGCAGGATTTTTATGATGGGCATGGCATGACCAGCCACCTGGGTAAGGATGTGATGATCGTCCAAGAGCGGAAGAACAATCGCTTGTGCGAAAAGATTTTCATCCATTTTGTTGACCATAGCCCACGCTGCTCTTAGTGACATCGATTCCGGCTGACCAAACTCGATGGCAATCATCAGCCCACGCTGACGCACCCCCTTCAGGAATTCAAAGCGTGGCACCATGGCCTCAATACCGTTGCGAAAGCGTGCACCAAGTTCGGTGGCACGCCCGGTGAGGTTCTCGTCGTCCAGCACTGCAAGCGAGGCCAGTCCCGCCGCCATAGCCATATTACCCATACCGAAAGTGGAGGCATGAACGATCGCGCGATGCATCGTGTCATAGACGCTGTCGTAAATCGCACGGCGAGTAATAGTCGCACCCACCGGAATGTAACCACCTGAAAGGGCTTTGGAGAGACAAATGATATCCGGCCGCAGATCCTCGATCCATTGACTCGCCAGGAAGCGTCCTGTGCGCCCCATACCCGATTGCACCTCGTCGCAGATCATCAGTGTGCCGTATTTCCGGCACAGATCCTGTGCCCCGAGGAGATACTCGTTACTGGCGATATTGACGCCCTTGCCCTGGATCGGTTCCAAAACTAAGGCAGCCACATCGCCTAAAGCGAGCCGTGCTTCAAGGCCGGCGAGATCACCAAGTTTGACTTCTGAACTATCCGGGAGCATTGGCTCGAAACCTCTGCGAAAACTTGCCTCGCCATTCAACGAGAGCGCTCCCATGGTCAGGCCGTGGAATGCTTTCGCAAGATGCGCAGTGCAAGGCCGCCCTGTATACGCACGCGAGAACTTGATCGCCGCTTCGATGGCTTCGGTCCCAGAGTTGCTGAAGTAAACAGTATCCAAACCCGGCGGCATGCGCTTTACGAGCTCGCGAGCCAGAGCGGCGGCAAGTGGCGGCGCGTCGAAGCCGACCCATCCAGGGAAATCGGAGTCCAGCACTTGCTGAAGTGCCCCGCGAATGACCGGATGGCGACGACCAAAATTGAAGACACCCCAGTTGGTAAGAAAATCCAGGTAGCGCGTACCGGTTTCATCCCAAAGGTAGGCGCCCTCACCACGCACCCACGAACGGTTAAATCCGAGTGTACGCAAGACCTTAACGAAGACTGGATTCACATGCTCTTCGAAAAGCTCGAAATTCCTGCCGCGGGTCTCATTGAATATGGCGTTAATGTCAATCGGCATGATTCAGACCTTCGATTCTTGTTTAAAAAGCCAGTGGTCAGAGCCATCAATCTTGAGCTGGATCCTGGTTAACACTGTTACCCATATGCTATCAGTGACGCGACTGACTTGAACTAGACAGGTTCGCCCCATGGATTGGGAATTGTCCTTTAACCAACGTGACATTATTATTCGGCCTCAAATATGCACTGCCGGACTGCTCTTCCCATATTAACCCGCATGCACGGAACATGCGGGGGAATTGCCGAGTCTGACAGATGCTGTGATAACTCCATAATGACTAATTCGACATTGACCCACCGCACCAGGCACCAGGCACCTGACTCTCAATACTTGACTCCGGCTAAGTAGCCATGACTAAAGTTCCTTCTAAATCAAAAATAACTCCTTATCTGCTCGATACCAACGAGCAAATGTCCGCAGGCAATGGCTGATCAACCTTGATGGATCCTTTAGACCGTATATCCGGTGTCTCGCACTTCCCCTTTGCCTTCTTCGCTGAAACCATGATTCTCCCCAGCGTTTAACAACAGCCTCTGCTTCTTGCGGGTATTATGAAAGGTAAGGCCGGTACCTGCTGGTATGAGTCGTCCGACGATGACGTTTTCCTTGAGGCCGCGCAGATCATCTCTCTTGCCCATAATAGCCGCTTCAGTCAGCACACGCGTAGTTTCCTGGAAAGAAGCAGCGGAAATAAACGAATCGGTGGAAAGCGAGGCCTTTGTAATACCCAACAGCATGAATTCGTACGTTGCTATTTTTTTGTCCTCGGCTACGACGCGTTCGTTCTCTGCTAACAGATCCGCCCGTTCAACCTGCTCACCCGGAATAAAACGCGTATCACCGGCATCCATGACTTGCACACGACGCAACATTTGGCGCACGATCACCTCAATGTGCTTGTCATTGATCTTAACACCTTGCAGGCGATACACATCCTGGACCTCGTCAGTGATGTAACGTGCCAACGCTTCTACCCCCAACAACCGGAGTATATCGTGCGGATCAGCAGGTCCGTCGACGATACTCTCCCCTTTATTCACCACTTGGCCATCATGGGCCGTTACATGTTTGTCCTTGGGAATCAAGTACTCATGGGAGACTCCGTCCAGATCTGTGATTACCAGGCGTTGCTTGCCTTTGGTGTCTTTGCCAAACGACACGATACCAGTGACCTCCGCCAATACCCCGGCATCCTTTGGGGAACGAGCTTCAAACAATTCGGCCACACGAGGCAAGCCCCCGGTAATGTCGCGGGTTTTAGAGCTTTCCTGAGGGATACGGGCCAATACCTCGCCCACACTGACCTGTTGCCCGTCCCGTACCGTAATAACGGAGCCGATCTGAAACGTGATGTTAACGGATAACGTGCCACCGGCAAGCCTCACTTCCTTATCATTCTCGTCAAGGAGCTTTACCAATGGGCGCAGGCCCTTGGTTTGCGCCACGCCGCGCCGTTTCGGATCAATCACCACGAGTGTGGATAAGCCGGTTACTTCGTCTATCTGCTTAGCCACTGTCACGCCTTCTTCCACGTTCTCGAAACGAACTTTTCCGGCATACTCAGTAATAATGGGGCGAGTGTGTGGATCCCATGCCGCCAATACCTGTCCCGCCTTGACGACCTCGCCGTCACGAATCAACAATGTTGCTCCATAAGGAGCTTTGTGCCGCTCGCGTTCGCGGCCGTTATCATCATGTATTACCACTTCACCGCTACGGGAAATTGCAATCAGCTCACTGCGAGAATTGGTAACATAACGCATGGTGGGCGAATAACGTACGATACCATTAGATTTGCTCTCTACCTGGCTGGCTACCGCGGTTCTGGAAGCAGCACCGCCGATGTGAAATGTGCGCATCGTAAGCTGAGTGCCGGGTTCGCCTATTGACTGAGCCGCAATTACACCTACGGCTTCGCCTACGTTCACGGGTGTGCCGCGGCCCAGGTCACGCCCATAGCATTTCGCACAAAGGCCATAGCGAGTTTCGCAGGTAAGCGGTGTACGGACTTTTACCTCATCTATACCTAGCGATTCGATAGTATCGACCGCGCTCTCGTCCAACAGAATACCTGCCGGATAAATCACCGCCTGATGCTCCGGATTAACAACATCGTTCGCCACCACCCGTCCGAGGATGCGTTCACGTAGCGCTTCAATGACTTCGCCGCCCTCGACCAGCGCCTTCATTACAACGCCATTGCTCGTGCCGCAGTCGTCCTGGGTTACGACCAGATCCTGAGTCACATCCACTAAACGACGGGTGAGATAGCCAGAGTTGGCAGTCTTCAGCGCTGTATCGGCCAGACCCTTGCGCGCACCGTGAGTAGAGATGAAGTATTGCAACACATTTAGTCCTTCGCGGAAATTCGCCGTGATGGGCGTCTCGATGATCGAACCATCGGGCTTGGCCATCAAACCGCGCATACCCGCCAACTGACGAATCTGAGCAGCTGAGCCTCGCGCGCCCGAATCCGCCATCATGTAGATTGAATTAAAGGATTCCTGTGTCAACGGCTTCCCTTTTTTGTCTATTTTAACTTCGCCTGTTAGCGGATCATGTACCGGCTCAACACCGAGCTGATCCATCATGGCCTTGGCCACCTGATCGCCGGCACGACCCCATATATCCACAACCTTATTGTAGCGCTCGCCCTGGGTTACCAACCCGGAAGTGTATTGGACTTCAATTTCCTGCACTTCCTTCTCGGATGCACTGATAATGTCATTCTTCTGTATCGGCGTCAGCATATCGTCCAAGCAGATTGAGATACCAGCGCGGGTGGCGTAAGTAAAACCGGAATACATCAGTTTGTCGGCAAAAATTACTGTCTCACGCAGTCCACAACGACGGAAGCTTGCATTAATGAGCTTGGAGATTTCCTTTTTCTTGAGCACTTTGTTAATCAGTGGAAAAGGCAGCCCAGCAGGGAGAATTTCCGAAAGCAGCGCTCGCCCCACAGTAGTGTCATAACGCGTGGTTTTCTCACGGCGCTCGCCCTCGGCATCCACCTCATATTCCTTGATCCTCACCAGGATTCTGGCGTTGAGTTCAATGACGCGGCTCTCGTAAGCGCGCGATACTTCGCTGATATTGGCAAACGACATGCCCTCGCCGCGCGCGTTGACTTTCTCCCGGGTAGTGTAATAAAGCCCCAATACGATATCCTGCGAAGGCACGATAATGGGTTCACCATTAGCAGGCGACAAGACATTATTGGTGGACATCATGAGAGTGCGGCATTCCATTTGCGCCTCTAGCGACAGTGGCACATGAACCGCCATCTGATCACCGTCGAAGTCGGCGTTGAACGCGGCACACACCAGTGGATGCAATTGGATGGCTTTTCCTTCTATCAGCACCGGCTCGAACGCCTGGATACCCAACCGATGCAGTGTCGGGGCACGGTTTAACATCACCGGATGTTCCCGAATTACATCCTCCAGAATGTCCCATACGATCGGGCTTTCATTTTCCACCTCACGCTTTGCTGCCTTTATGGTGCTGGCAATGCCCATTATTTCGAGCTTGTTGAAAATGAAGGGTTTGAATAATTCCAGCGCCATTTTCTTCGGCAAACCGCACTGATGCAGTTTGAGCTGCGGCCCTACAACGATCACCGATCGCCCGGAGTAATCCACCCGTTTCCCCAGCAGATTCTGACGGAAGCGCCCACCCTTGCCTTTGATCATATCGGCAAGCGATTTTAGCGGTCGCTTATTGGCGCCAGTCATGGCTTTGCCGCGACGGCCATTGTCCAACAACGAATCCACCGCTTCCTGCAGCATGCGTTTCTCGTTGCGCACAATGATTTCTGGGGCTTTCAACTCAAGCAGACGCTTTAGCCGGTTGTTGCGGTTGATGACACGGCGATATAAATCATTCAGATCGGAAGTGGCGAAACGCCCCCCGTCCAGCGGCACGAGCGGACGCAACTCCGGCGGCAGTACAGGCAGCACCGCCAAAACCATCCATTCCGGCTTGATGCCGGATTTGTTGAATGCCTCCAGCACCTTTAGGCGCTTGGAGATTTTCTTCATCTTGGTTTCGGAACCGGTTGTTCCCATCTCGCGCCGAAGATTATCAATTTCAACACGAATGTTGAGGTTACTCAATAAATCGCGCACGCCTTCCGCCCCCATGCTGGCACGAAAATCGTCACCGTATTCTTCTGTTTTGGCACGATAGTCATCATCCGTCAGCAACTGACATCGCACCAGAGGCGTCATGCCGGGATCGGTCACCACATAAGCTTCAAAATAAAGTACCCGCTCTATGTCACGCAAGGTCATGTCCAGCACCATTCCCAGACGCGATGGCAGCGATTTTAGAAACCAGATATGCGCCACTGGCGAAGCCAGCTCGATATGCCCCATACGCTCACGCCGCACCTTGGAGAGCGTTACTTCGACGCCGCATTTCTCGCAGATCACGCCGCGATGCTTCAGGCGTTTATATTTTCCGCATAAGCATTCGTAATCCTTTACCGGGCCGAAGATTTTTGCGCAGAACAGTCCGTCCCGTTCCGGCTTGAACGTCCGGTAATTGATGGTTTCCGGTTTCTTTACTTCACCATAGGACCAGGATCGTATTTTTTCTGGCGAAGCTAGACCGATCTTGATCGAATCGAACTCTTCTTTCTGGGTAACCTGTTTGAATAAATCAAGCAGTGCTTTCATTTATCACTCCTGTATCAGGGGTCGATACAAAAAATCATTCGGCGAAAAGCACGAAAGGAAACGGGTAATTTCCGTCCGTGCCGCTACAATCAAATGCTAATGCCGATCCAAATCGATATCCATTGCCAGCGAGCGGATTTCCTTCACCAGTACATTGAATGATTCCGGCATACCCGCGTCGATCTTGTGGTCGCCCTTAACGATGCTCTCATACACTTTGGTGCGCCCGTTCACATCGTCGGACTTGACCGTCAGCATTTCCTGCAGGGTGTAAGCGGCCCCGTACGCTTCCAATGCCCATACTTCCATTTCCCCAAAGCGCTGACCGCCGAACTGGGCCTTGCCACCGAGCGGCTGCTGGGTTACCAGACTGTAAGGACCAGTGGAACGGGCATGCATTTTATCGTCCACCAGATGATGCAGCTTCAGTACGTGCATATAGCCCACCGTCACAGATCGGTCGAAAGCCTCACCCGTTCTGCCATCATATAGGGTTACCTGACCCGATCGTGGGAGACCGGCAAGCTCCAGCATATCCTTGATTTCATACTCAGTAGCGCCGTCAAACACCGGAGTCGCAAAAGGCACGCCATCCTTGAGATTTTCCGCCAGGTCCAGGATTTCAACATCAGTGAACGAAGCAATATCCTCTTTCTTGCCGCTGCTGTTGTAAATCTGGTCAAGAAATTTCCGAATCTCGGCAGTCTTGCTTCCAGCATGCAACATATCGCCGATCTTCCTGCCCAAGCCCTTCGCTGCCCATCCTAAATGGGTTTCCAGAATCTGGCCTACGTTCATACGCGAGGGCACACCCAATGGATTCAGCACGACATCGACCGGAGTACCATCGGCCATGTAGGGCATATCTTCCACCGGGACGATCTTGGAAATCACGCCTTTGTTGCCATGGCGCCCTGCCATTTTGTCCCCGGGCTGCAGACGCCGCTTCACCGCCACATAGACCTTGACCATTTTCTGCACGCCTGGCGGCAGTTCATCGCCTTGGGTGAGCTTCTTTTTCTTCTCTTCAAAAGCGTCGTCGAATGCCTTGCGTTTTTGTGCAAGGCCCTCCTCGATCTGCTCAAGCTGCAGACTTGTCTCTTCGTCTGAAAGCCGGATGTCGAACCAATGATGCGGATCAATACTGTCCAGATACTCCTTGGTGATGTGTGCGCCCTTGACGAGTTTTTTTGGTCCTCCAGTTGCGGCCTTGCCCTTGAGCAACCGCTCGATACGCTCGAATGCATCGGCTTCCACGATCCGCATCTGGTCAGCCAGATCTTTCTTGTAGCGTTTCAGTTCATCGTCAATAATCTGCTGGGCACGCTTGTCGCGCTCGATTCCTTCCCGAGTGAACACCTGCACGTCGATCACCGTTCCGGAAATACCCGATGGCACCCGTAATGACGTATCCTTTACGTCAGAAGCCTTCTCGCCAAAAATAGCGCGCAATAGCTTTTCTTCAGGCGTCAACTGGGTTTCGCCCTTGGGGGTAACCTTCCCTACGAGTACATCGCCGGCTTCCACTTCGGCGCCGATGTGAACAATGCCCGAGGCATCGAGACGTCCGAGTTGCATTTCCGACAGGTTGGAAATATCACCGGTAATTTCTTCGGTTCCCAATTTGGTATCACGACTCACCACCGATAGCTCCTCGATATGAATCGACGTGAAACGGTCCTCGGCAACAATGCGTTCCGAAATGAGGATCGAGTCCTCGAAGTTGTAACCATTCCACGGCATGAATGCTACCAGCATGTTTTGCCCCAGCGCCAACTCACCCTTGTCAGTGGAGGCTCCATCTGCTACTACGTCGCCACGCGCAATCACGTCTCCCACTTTCACCAGCGGGCGCTGGTTAATGTTGGTGTTCTGGTTGGAACGGGTATATTTAATTAAGTTATAAATGTCCACACCCACTTCGCCGACGCGTGTTTCGGTATCATGCACTCGCACCACGATACGGCTCGCATCCACGTAGTCCACCACACCACCACGCACCGCCTGGACTGCGGTTCCGGAATCCACCGCGACGACACGCTCAATGCCAGTACCGACGAGAGATTTCTCCGCGCGCAGGCAAGGTACTGCCTGTCGTTGCATGTTGGAGCCCATCAATGCGCGATTAGCGTCATCATGTTCCAGAAACGGAATCAATGAGGCAGCTACCGATACGATCTGCGCTGGCGCCACATCCATATATTCGATACGGTCCGGTGTTGACAACGCGAATTCATTCTTATGACGACAGGAAACAATGTCGTTGGTAAATTTACCGTGGCTATCCAGTTCCGCGTTTGCCTGGGCAATCACATACTGACCTTCCTCAATAGCCGACAAATAGTCAATTTCATCGGTGACGCTTCCATTCTTCACCTTGCGGTATGGCGTTTCCATAAAGCCATACTCATTGGTGCGAGCATACAGCGCCAGCGAATTAATCAAACCAATGTTGGGGCCTTCTGGCGTTTCAATCGGGCACACACGGCCGTAATGGGTGGGATGCACATCGCGCACCTCGAACCCTGCGCGCTCGCGGGTCAATCCACCCGGCCCCAGCGCAGAAACACGGCGTTTGTGAGTAATCTCGGAAAGCGGGTTGGTCTGGTCCATGAATTGGGACAATTGGCTGGAGCCAAAAAACTCGCGCACCGCAGCCGACACGGGCTTCGCGTTAATCAGATCATGCGGCATCAGATTATCTGATTCAGCCTGACTGAGACGTTCTTTCACCGCTCGTTCAACCCGCACCAGTCCAGAACGGAACTGGTTTTCCGCCAACTCACCGACGGAGCGCACACGGCGATTACCAAGGTGATCGATATCATCGATCTCACCGCGGCCATTACGCAGTTCAACCAGAATTCTGATGACGGCAATGAGATCCTCATTCGACAGTGTGGTGGAACCGTTCAGTTCAGTTCTGCCCACGCGGCGATTGAATTTCATCCGCCCCACTACCGAAAGATCATAGCGTTCAGGCGCATAGAACAAACCATTGAATAGCGCTTTGACTGCTTCTTCGGTAGGCGGTTCACCGGGGCGCATCATTCGGTAGATTGCTACTTGCGCGGCCATCTGATCAGCGGTCTCGTCTATTCTCAAGGTTTGTGATATGTATGCGCCCTGATCGAGATCGTTTGTATAAATGGTGTGAATCTCTTCTATATTGGCTTCGTGCAGCTTGGCGAGCACGACTTCCGTGATCTCGTCGTTGGCGAGCGCCACGACTTCACCTGTTTCCTTATCTACCACGTTATGAGCCAATACACGCCCCAACAGGAAATCTTCAGGTACCGCGAGCTTATCGATGCCCGCTTGCTGCATTTCCCTTACGTGCTTGACAGTTATACGTTTATCTTTCTGCACGATAACCTTACCGCTCTTCGTGGCAATATCAAAGCGTGCCATATCGCCGCGCAAACGTTCCGGTATCAGTTCGAACAGAATACCTTTTTTAGACAGGTGAAAAGCATCAAAGGAGAAAAAATTCGCAAGAATCTGCTCTGGTGTATAACCTATCGCTTTCAGCAATGCAGTAATCGGCATCTTACGGCGGCGATCAACGCGAAAGTAGAGGTAATCCTTGGGGTCGAACTCAAAATCGAGCCAAGAACCACGATAAGGGATAATGCGCGCAGAAAAAAGCAATTTGCCGGATGAATGCGTTTTGCCGCGATCATGCTCAAAGAATACCCCTGGCGAGCGGTGCAACTGAGACACAATCACACGCTCAGTGCCGTTAATGACAAACGAGCCGGTGTTGGTCATGAGCGGAATCTCTCCCATGTAAACTTCCTGTTCCTTCACCTCCCTCACTGTCGGCTTGGAAGCTTCCTTATCCATGATCGTCAGCCGAACTCTGGCGCGTAGAGGAGAAGCGTAGGTAAGACCACGCTGCTGGCATTCCTTGACATCGAACGGAGGGGCGCCCAGCACATAATTGACGAAATCAAGATGAGCATTCTTGGAATGGCTCTCAATCGGAAAAATTGAGATAAACGCCGCCTGCAATCCTTGATTGGCGCGACGATCGGCCTCAACCTGAGCTTGCAGGAAAGCTGCGTATGATTCGATCTGAGTAGCGAGGAGAAAAGGAATCGGCAAAACGCTGGCGCGCTTGGCGAAACTTTTACGGATACGTTTTTTCTCGGTAAACGAATAGCTCATGGAATCTCTCCGGGAGGTCAGATGACGGGTGGACAGAAAATGGGAGCAGAGTACCTGTTTTTAAGCTACCGTGCTGAGTGTTCTGCGGTAAAAAAGCGGGAGTCCAACCGCTAAAATGACCAGAGTCTGACGGTGTCTTTCACACCGTCAGCTGGCCCTCATCGCATTACTGCTATTTAATCTCTGCGGTCGCACCAGCCTCGGAAAGCTGCTTTTGGATAGCTTCAGCGTCCGCCTTGGAAACACCTTCCTTGACCGCTTTGGGTGCTCCGTCCACCAGATCTTTTGCTTCTTTAAGTCCCAGGCCAGTAACCGCGCGCACGACCTTGATCACGTTAACCTTGCTTTCACCGAAGGTGGTCAGGATTACGGAAAATTCCGTTTGCTCTTCTACAGCCGCGGCGGCCGCACCAGCTGCGGGAGCAGCGCTCGCGACAGCCACCGCGGCGGCGGAGACGCCAAATTTCTCTTCCATTTCCTTAATCAGTTGGGAAAGCTCCAGCACGGTCATGTTGGCAATCGACTCTAAAACTTCTGCTTTGGCTATAGCCATGTTTTTCTCCTGATAAATTTAAGCTTCTGGTTGTATTATGGTTTCAAGGGCTTGAACTAGCCTAGGCGACTTGTTTCTGATCGCGTACGGCTGCCAGCCCGCGCACAAAACTGGTTGGTACCTCGTTGAGTGTTCGGACAAAATTGGCAATGGGCGCCTGCATCGTACCTAGGAGCTTCGAAAGCAATTCGTCACGGCTCGGGAGGGTGGCAAGACTTGCAATCTCCTTATCGGACATTACAAAATTAGCCATCGCCCCAGCTTTGATCACGAATTTGTCATTGCCTTTAGCAAATTCATACAACACCTTCGCCGCCGCTACCGGATCACTTCCAATACCATAAGCAAGCGGTCCTACCATGTACTCGGAAAGTCCGGTAAATGGCGTATCTGCAACCGCACGCTGTGCAAGCGAGTTCTTGAGTACCCGGAAATATATCCCCGATTGACGGGCTTTCGCACGCAATTGGGTCATATGCCCAACTCCAAGCCCCCGGTATTCCGCAATGATAATTGCCTGGGCCTTCGCCACCTGGCCGCTGACTTCAGCGACCACTGCTTTTTTCTCTTCTAGATTCAGACTCAAGGCACTTTCTCCATCAGTTAAATGCGGTGTTGAGTTTTCAGGTATCGAGCAATCTGATGAAACTCGCAACCTGATCTCAATACCGCCGAACCGGCGACCTTAAATCAGGAGATAAATCTGTTCCTGTTTTTTGGGTGCGCCATCTGCGTTGGGCACTAAATGGTGAAAAGTCAAAAACCAGGGGGTGAGATACACCACCCTAAGTTATTCCAAATCCCCATTTTTGCAATTAAGTTCTCAAGCGATAGGTTGAATCAATAAATAAGGTAATTTGCAGCTAATTATTTACGAAAACCCCATTCGCTCAATAACCCCGACGGTCTTTGATAACCCACTGGATTGGCAATAATTTGCCCTCCAGCAGCCCAAAGTCTTACAAATTCATTAAAAATCTTTACCACATACTAGTCTGATCCACCCGAACCCCTATCCCCATAGTGCTGGAAATCGAGATCTTTCTCAGATAAATACCTTTGGATGTGGGAGGTTTGGACTTGTTAAGCGCATCCACCAGCGCAAGCAAGTTTTGTTTTAACGCATCCACGCTAAACGAAGCCCGACCAATGGTGCACTGGACAATGCCGGCTTTATCGGCACGATATTGCACCTGGCCTGCCTTGGCGTTTTTTACCGCGCTTGCGACGTCTGGTGTCACCGTACCGACTTTGGGGTTAGGCATCAAACCTCGCGGGCCAAGTATTTGTCCTAACTGCCCAACGATGCGCATGGCATCAGGGCTGGCGATAGCCACATCAAAATTGATATTGCCTGCTTTGATTTGTTCCGCCAGGTCTTCAAACCCGACGATGTCGGCACCCGCTGCGAGAGCTTCCTTAGCCTTATCACCCTGAGCAAACACCGCGATGCGCACGGTCTTGCCGGTACCCGCTGGCAGCACTACCGAACCACGTACAGTCTGGTCAGATTTTTTTGCATCTATGCCTAGATTGACAGCCACGTCAATTGATTCATCAAATTTGGCGGTGGCCGTTTCCTTAATGATTTTGAACGCATCCGGCAGCGGATAGGGCTTGCTACGATCCGCTTTGGCGGCAATCGCCTTGAAACGTTTGGATATTTGCGCCATGTTATATACCCTCCACATCCACGCCCATACTGCGAGCGCTACCGGCAATAGTGCGAACTGCTGCATCCATATCTGCTGCGGTCAAATCGGGCATCTTTATCTGAGCGATTTCTTCCGCTTGTTTCCGGGTCAACCTGCCCACTTTATCAGTGAGGGGTTTGGAACTACCCTTTCCTACTCCTGCCGCTTTTTTGATCAACACAGTTGCAGGCGTGGTCTTCATGGTGAAAGTGAAGCTCTTGTCTGCATAAGCTGTAATTACGACCGGTACCGGTAGCCCAACCTCCATCTTCTGGGTAGCGGCGTTGAACGCCTTGCAAAACTCCATGATATTGAGCCCCCGTTGACCGAGCGCGGGACCAATGGGCGGGCTAGGGTTGGCCTTGCCCGCTGGCACTTGCAACTTGACATAGCCGACTATTTTCTTCGCCACAATAAATCTCCTGTTGGGTACGAGCGAACACTGTTGCGTTCTCCCCGATTAATAAACAACGCGATGCTTTAGCCCTTACGGGAGTTCGCCGCTATTTCGTTTTTTCAAGCTTTTTCGACTTGGCTGAAATCCAGCTCTACCGGGGTGGGACGGCCGAAAATGGAAACTGACACCCTGATCTTGCTTTTATCATAATTAACGTCTTCCACATTGCCATGGAAGTCTGTGAACGGACCTTCCTTAACCCGCACCGCCTCCCCCGCTTCAAAAAGGACCTTGGGCTTAGGTTTTTCCACCCCTTCCTGGATCTGATGGAGGATATTCTGCACTTCCTTCTCGGTGATCGGCGTCGGTTTCATGGCTGAACCACCGATAAAGCCAGTGACCTTAGCAGTGTTTTTGACCAGATGCCATGTCTCGTCAGTCATCTCCATCTCGACCAGCACATAGCCAGGGAAAAATTTTCGCTCACTGAGATTTTTCTGACCGCCTTTCATTTCAACCACTTCTTCTACAGGAACCAGTATTTGCCCAAACTGGTCCTGCATTCCAGCGCGATTAATTCGCTCCTTCAATGCGCGTTGCACACTTTTCTCAAATCCAGAGTAGGCGTGAACCACAAACCATTTCTTATCCATCACCCCTCCTGCCCCATCAGATACCTCACTGCCAGCAATAACCCCGCATCCACCATCCATAAAAATATGGCCATCACCAGAACAAAGGCAAACACAATACCAGTAGTCTGTACCGTTTCCTTACGGCTCGGCCACACTACTTTCTTGGTTTCTTCCGATGACTCTCTACTGAACGCATAAAATTGTTTACCTTGAGTGGTAAACCAGACAGTGACTCCTGCCAGAACGAGTCCTGAGAGTACCGCAACAACACGAATTACCATGGCACTATCGCGCAGGTAATAGAAACCAGCAATGCCCGCGATCAACAGCAGAAGCGCGAATCCCAACTTGATCTTATCCACTCTATCCCACTCTGCCTTTAATGCTTGTCAATAAATGAAAGTAAATGAAGCCTTGCGGGAACCGATTTATGCGCTTGCAACATCAGTCCACAGAGCTACCGTACTCAATGCGATTATGACATCATGAACTTTGCATCCATCGGAAATACGTGATGACTGGTGGTTTTCAATGACAATCCTTGTCTTGGCAGGCCAGGAGGGCATCGAACCCCCAACCTTCGGTTTTGGAGACCGACGCTCTGCCAATTGAGCTACTGGCCTATATCCTTCGAGAGCAAAGATAGAAATCAGGAAATTCACTAAGTAATTAGAACGAAAAATCTTTAACTCCTGGAGCAGATCCCTAGTCCCTGTTATTACTCAATAACTTTTGCCACCACGCCCGCGCCCACGGTTCTCCCGCC
>JBDTWQ010000230.1:0-2681 GCA_040006595.1 Nitrosospira sp. | reverse complement strand
GTTAGTAAATGAATTGGCAAATGAGTTCGCCTGGAATTTATTCTTGGGCATATTCAAACGAATCAGCTATTCAGCTTCATCAATAACGCTTGAATTTTTCCGGGATCATCGGCTTTGAGAATTTTTTGCGTCAGCGGTATGATATCGGGCAGATTACTCCTTAATACTTCTCGCTTCACAGTCAGCAGCTGTGCCGGGTGCATGGAAAACAAGCGTAAGCCAAAACCCAGTAGCAGCCGGGTAAACAATGTATCTCCCGCAATTTCTCCGCAGACCGCAACGGATATTCCGGTTCGATTGGCGCTGCGAATAATGTGTGCCACCAGCCGCAGTACCGCAGGATGCATTGAATCGTAGAGGTGCGCCACAGTATCATCGGCACGGTCTATTGCAAGCGTATACTGAATCAAGTCGTTGGTACCGATGGATAAGAAATCCAGTTTACGCATGAAAATATCGAGACATAGCGCCGCGGCAGGAATCTCTATCATGCCGCCTATTTGTATTTTTTCGTCGAAGGGAATCTTTTCGTGGCGCAAGCCTTGTTTGGCGTTTTCAATCAAGTGTAACGTCTGAGTAATTTCGGAAACACTGGAGAGCATTGGTACCAAGATACGAATCTGGCCATAACGCGACGCGCGCAAAATCGCACGCAACTGCGTATTGAACATCTGCGGTTCGGCCAGACACAGCCGAATAGCCCGTAATCCCAGCGCCGGATTGGCTGCCACTCGTTTGGCACTGTCAAGGTTCTTGTCGGCGCCCAGATCGAATGTCCGTATCGTCACCGGCATACCCCGCATTTTCCGCGCCACGGTACGATAAGCTTCGAATTGCTCATCCTCGTCAGGCAGACTGTTACGATTGAGAAACAGGAATTCGCTGCGAAACAGGCCAATGCCGGTAGCCCCACTCTCTTTCACTTGTTCGATATCCTGCGGTAGTTCGATATTGGCATGCAATTCTACCGCCGTGCCATCGAGAGTCGCGGCAGCCGTGGTTCTGATGCGCTTCAGCTTCTGCTTTTCCAGCTCAAATTGACTCTGGCGCAATCGGTATTCCGACAGCACATGCTTGTCAGGATCAACAATTACTACACCCTGGTTGCCGTCCACAATCAGCATATCATTGTCGCGGATCAGCCGGCGTGCATGATGCAGCGCCACTATAGAAGGAATGTTGAGGCTACGGGCGACAATAGCCGTATGCGAAGTCAAGCCGCCCAAATCAGTGAGGAAGGCGATAAAACGGTCCTGCTTATATTGAATCACATCGGCGGGACTTAAATCATGCGCAACCAGAATACTGTCGCCATCACGCTTTAGCGAGGCAGGAATATAGCCCGGATGCCCCAGCAAGACCTTCAGCACTCGTTCAACTACTTGGATCACATCGGTTTTGCGTTCGCGCAGATAAGCATCCTCAATCTCCTCAAACTGCGCCATCAACACGCCCATCTGTTGGGTAACAGCCCATTCAGCATTACACTGGTTCTGGGCAATATAAGTTTTGGCCGCGGTGGAAAGTGTCGGATCGTCCAGAATCATCCGATGCAAATCGAGAAATGCCCCATACTCGGCGGCTGCGGGTCCGCTGACAACAGAGGCATGTAGCGCTTCAAGCTCTTCACGAACCGCTGTGAAAGCAGTGTCAAGCCGGGATATTTCGTTCCTAACTTGATCCGGTGGCACTTTATGATGCGCTACCTCCAGTGCGGCGTGGGAAGCTAGATACGCATGCCCTATGGCGATGCCGCCGGAGACACCCACGCCGTGCAATGCAAAGCTCATTCACTCTCCCCAAAACAATCCTCGATCAAATTTATTAGCGCCTGCATTGCCTGGGCTTCATCCGCCCCGGTTGTTTCGATGCCCAAGACTACTCCCTTGCTTGCAGCCAGCATCATCACCCCCATGATGCTTTTCGCGTTGACTTTACGATCGTTTCGCGACAACCATACTTCGCTCTGAAATTGACTGGCCAACTGGGTAAGCTTTGCAGAAGCTCGCGCATGCAGCCCCAGTTTGTTTAGGATTTCAATCTCTCTATACTGCATTGTGCGACCCTGAAAAAATGCGCATGACGCCTTCTTTGCCGCCGGTCAATGCTTTCTCTCCCACCACCAAAAGGGGTTCATTGCGGTAAGTAAGCGCTCGCACCAACATCGGCAGATTGACTCCAGCGAGACATTCCACCCTGCCGAGGCTAACCAGTCGACTGGCAATATTGCATGGAGTTGCGCCGCAGATATCACTTAATACCAGCACGCCGTTCCCGCAGTCGAGTTGATCCACTAATTCCAGCGCTTTGGGCATAACAGCATCGGGGTCATCCTGAATGGTAATGCTCAGGTGGGTCAAATGCGGCGATTTTTTCCCCATGACGTGGTTAGCGCAGCGGATCAGACTGTCGCCCAAATTGCCGTGAGAGATAATTAGAATTCCGATCATGTTTTGTCCTGGTTATTCGATATCAGACGACGAGAGGGAACATTTTAGCATTGTCGGCATGGTGCGACTGATCAGATACATAGCGGTGCGCGCTTAGCCCCTGGGGGCCTGGGGCCTGGAGGCCTGGAGCGTGAGCGCTATTTACATCAGGGCGCTGAAAATATAAACCTGTTGTTGGTGGGTAAGAAATCTTCGCGCTTACGCAGGCGATGAGACTGCTACTGATCACGT
>JBDTWQ010000229.1:0-2966 GCA_040006595.1 Nitrosospira sp. | reverse complement strand
CCTTTGCAGTTCAAGGCCGGCTTTTAGGGCATGCGTGAGCCAGATACATCGTGTCAGGTACGCCGTGTCGGGTTATTCAGAGGGTCCTGGCTCCCCCGGTTTTTCCGGCTCCTGATTTTCAGCTCTGGAGTCCTGCTCCAGGTGTTCCATGATAGCGTATGTGAGTGCTTTACAGCCTTCACCAGACAGCGCTGAAATGGTGAAACTTTTTCCCTTCCAACCCAGGCTGCGGATGAATTTTTTACAAATTTTTTCGCGTTCATTTTCGGGCAGCAAGTCGGCTTTATTCAGCACCAGCCAGCGCGGCTTCTGATAGAGCGCTTCATCGTATTTTCTGAGTTCCTTGACGATGGCTTTGGCTTCGCGCACGGGATCGATGTTTTCGTCCAGCGGTGCCATATCCACTATATGCAGCAACAGGCGGGTGCGTGTAAGATGCTTCAGGAAGCGGTGGCCCAGCCCCGCACCTTCTGCCGCGCCCTCAATCAGACCGGGGATATCCGCCATCACAAAACTGCGGTTCTGGTCCACGCGTACCATGCCAAGGTTAGGGTGCATCGTGGTGAAAGGATAGTCGGCCACTTTCGGGCGGGCGGCGGAGACTGCGCGGATTAGAGTGGATTTGCCGGCGTTCGGCATGCCTAGAAGCCCTACGTCCGCCAGAACCTTGAGCTCCAGTTTAAGATCGAATTCCTGTCCCGGTTCGCCAAAGGTAAATTGGCGGGGTGCACGATTGGTGCTGGATTTGAAGTGCAGATTGCCGAGCCCGCCTGCACCGCCCTTGGCTAGCAGCACTTTTTGCTCATGGTGCTGCAGATCCGCGATGACTTCTCCCGTGGCGGCGTTGGTGATAACCGTGCCTACCGGCATGCGCAATACGATATCTTCAGCCCCCTTGCCGTAACAATCGGAGCCACGCCCGTTCTCTCCCTTTTTGGCGCGATGCATACGCGCAAAGCGGTAATCCACCAGCGTATTGATGTTGCGGTCGGCGATGGCATAAATACTGCCGCCATGTCCGCCATCACCGCCCGAAGGTCCGCCTTTTGGAATGAATTTTTCCCTTCGGAAACTGGCGACGCCATCGCCGCCCTTTCCGGCGATAGCCTGGATTACTGCTTCATCAATGTATTTCATAAGATATTTTTTTCGGGCCGACTATCATGCCATAAACAAAAAAGCCCTATCGGGCTGACAGGGCTTTTAGCGGAATCAATTAAATTCAGACCGGTGTGACGCTTACCATTTTGCGTTGCGTCGCGCCTTTGGTGCTGAAGTTTACTGTGCCTGTAACCTTGGCGAAGAGGGTGTGATCCTTACCCATGCCCACATTCTCACCGGCATGAACCCGGGTGCCGCGCTGACGTATGATGATGCTGCCGGCCGGGATCAGTTCACCACCGTAGCTTTTTACACCCAGACGTTTGGAATTGGAATCGCGACCATTTCTGGAACTACCGCCTGCTTTTTTATGTGCCATGGTAAACTCTCCTTATGCCGAAATGCCAGTAATCTGGATTTCGGTGTAATTCTGCCGATGTCCCTGATGTTTCTGGTAATGTTTACGCCGCCGCATCTTGAAAATACGTACCTTGTCATGCCTGCCCTGGCCCAGCACGGTTGCCTTGACCGAGGCGCCGCTTAACATCGGCTGGCCCATCGAAACATTGTCGCCATCAGCAATCATCAATACCTGGTCGATCAGGAGCTCGCTACCAATATCTGCCGGTATTTGTTCTATTTTAAGTTTTAGCCCGGCCTCAACGCGGTACTGCTTCCCGCCGGTTTTTATGATCGCATACATGTTGGACTCCATTTATTGCTCTCTTAGCAAAGCGCCCTGAAGAGGTAAGCGCGAATTATACATAGCCACCCCTCTAAGGTCAAAGGCCTGTTGCGAATGAGTTTTGTGCCAAAATGCGCGGTTGCCCCATTTGTCGAACTTGACACGTTGGTAGCGACGTTCCTACCATGGCACCTTTTTTGCGGGAACCTCTGTGTCAATTGAACGTATCAGAAGCCTCATCGCCCGGGATATGGATGCGGTGGACGCGGTTATCCGCGAGAAACTCTACTCCGATGTCGGGCTCATCCGGCAGGTAAGCGAATACATCATCAATAGCGGCGGAAAACGCCTGCGACCAGCACTGGTAATTCTTGCCGCTGGCGCATTCGGCTATTCGGGTAAGTATCATTTCAATCTCGCAGCAGTCGTGGAATTTATTCATACCGCGACCCTGCTGCACGACGATGTGGTGGATGCGTCGGAATTACGGCGCAGCAAGGCGACCGCCAATGCGTTGTTCGGTAATGCCGCCAGCGTACTGGTGGGGGATTTTCTGTACTCCCGTGCGTTTCAGATGATGGTGGAAGTGGACAATATGCGCGTGATGCGCGTATTGGCGGATGCCACCAATACGATTGCCGAAGGTGAAGTGCTTCAGTTGCTCAATTGCCGCGACCCAAATGTCGATGAGGAAAATTACCTGCGGGTGATCCGTTATAAAACTGCCAAGCTGTTCGAGGCAGCAACCCGGCTAGGCGCAATTCTTGGCAATGCCACACCGGAGGAGGAGGAAGCGATGGCCGCGTATGGCATGCATCTGGGTACAGCGTTTCAGTTGACCGATGACATGCTGGATTATTCCGGAGATTATCACGAAACCGGAAAAAACCTGGGCGATGATCTGGCCGAAGGCAAACCTACACTGCCGCTGATTTATGCAATGAGAACAGGATCAAGTGCGCAGGCGGCAATAATACGCAATGCCATTGAGCAGGGCGGGGAGGGCGGGTTTCAGCCGGTGCTGGAGGTTATCCAGCAGACCGGAGCGTTGGACTACGCCCGGCAGCAGGCGCAGACCGAATCCGACACGGCCTCCACAACGATTGCATCGCTGCCGGATTCCGATCATAAGGAATGCCTGTTGCAACTGACCACTTTTGCGGTGGCGCGAAATTATTAG
>JBDTWQ010000228.1:0-6246 GCA_040006595.1 Nitrosospira sp. | reverse complement strand
CAATTCAATTCCATACTCAGAATAATCGCCGTAATAACAAGCACTCACCTAACAAAATAAGCCTCAATTTAATTAATTTATTCAGCTTATATCACAGTAGTTTTCCCTGTCAAGGCAATATTATGATCATATTCATATTACCTTTGCACTCAGTAATAACGACAACTTTACAGCGTGTAGCGCCATTTCCAGCTGTGAAAAACCACCGAAATATCTGTAAACTTTAACGCAAAGACTTGCAGGAACGATAGGGGTCCATTCTGGACGAGTTGTGAACCAATATAAAGAGATTTTGGAGAATGGAAGGAAAATGTGTCGTTTTTTTGCAACAAAAATCTCTGGAGGGCGTGACTGGATCAAAACGAATTGCGCAGACCAAGATATTTGAAGGAACCTTGAATAAGCTTCGACTTGTCAGGTAACGCACTTCACGAAGGACTTATTCATAGATTTTTCCAAGGGTTGGCCATGCCGAGGTTTGCTGGCGGCGTTGTTTAGCCGACTGCAATGATTGCTTCCCTTAAGGGCTGCGACCTTTGATCGAATGATTTGCCGGCCCTCGCATCTTTAATTATGTCCCTTCTACCCCCGTGTTTTTTGAGTCTGAAATCCGGAATTTAAGAGTATGTTAAGTTACTACCCACATCATTGCGTCGGCGTAGTCGCTGAAAACCCTGATATCGGCATCAATGAAAAGATTGGATACCCAAGCGCCCCAAGCCTGCCATTGGTTCTCGGTGACTACCGCAATCCGATTGAATTCGTTGCCGTGTTCCCGGATGAATTTAATATCTTCCCATGCGACGTCGACCGTATAGCTCAGCATGTCGCGCCAGTCAAACAGTACGTTCACTCGATTACCGGAGCGGTCTTTGTAGAGCACCAGCTTCTCGAACTCCTTATAATCGGCCAAGGTAAATTCACCGAAGACGGCAACGTTAATTAGATTGTCTGTTTCCTGAATGGTAATCATGGGCTGATCTTAATAAATTAAAGACTCATCATAGACAGGTTTAATACGCCAACTTAAATATGGGACTCGATTTCCCGGCGCAGAAATTTATGAAAGTGCGCCATACCATCTTCCATTGGCGATTGGTATGGGCCGGTTTCATTAATCCCTTGTTCATATAGTGCGCGACGCCCAGCGGTCATCAGCTTGCAAATTTCGTCATCTTCGACCGCAGTTTCGTGATAAGCAGCTTGTTCCGCTTCAATAAACTCGCGTTCAAACAGGACTATGTCTTCAGGATAATAGAACTCAACCACGTTTATGCAGCGCTCTGTTGCCGTCGGCAACAGCGTACTGATAACCAATACATGAGGATACCATTCCAGCATAATATTAGGATAGTAAAGCATCCAGATGGCTCCATGAGCTGATGTTTTGTCCGCGGTTTGACGCAACAAGTGTTCGTGCCAGTTGGCATATACCGGCGTGCCGGGCCGGATAAAATTGTGATTTATACCTACGGTCTGTACGTTGTACCACTCGCCAAATTCCCACTTCAACTCGGCGGTGTTGACGAAGTTGCCTAAGCCAGGATGATATGATTCGACGTGGTAGTCTTCCAGATATACCTCGATAAAGGTTTTCCAATTACAGGCGTACTCTTCTATCTGTACCCGCTCCAGCACATGGCCGGAAAAATCGAAATCCTTCAAGACACCCAGGTTAGCCATATCGCGTGCGACATCTCGCTTGCCGGTAAATAGCAGACCATTCCAATTCTGCAATGGCGTGTTGCCGAGATTAAGACAAGGATTTTCAGGAAAGTGGGGTGCGCCTAACAGTGTACCATTCATATCATAAGTCCAACGGTGTACTGGGCAAACGATGTTTCTGGCATTGCCGCGACCTTTGAGAAGAACAGATTGCCGATGACGACAAACGTTGGACAACAGCTCAATTCCGTCTTTGTTGCGCACCAGCAACTTAGCATTATTCATCCATTCCAGTACATAATAGTCACCTACGTTTGGTAGCATAATTTCGTGACCGACGTAGCCCGCCCCCTGGTCGAATAAAAGGCGCTTTTCCAGATCAAGGATATGAGGATCGAGATACCAGTCAACCGGTAATTGCATCGGCGTTCGGGTCAGGTGGGAAACATTAACAAGATTGAACATATCCGGTACTTTGGACTCCCGAAGGGGGTTAAAAAAGATGGTTACTATGCTAACAACCTAGCGTCTGCTGAATAAATGCAACAAGTCAAGCAGTGAGAGCATGATATCTTTTCTAAAACGCCTATAATCGCGATTAAAAGACTCCATTAAAGAAAGTTTCATGTATTTAATTGACCTGACCCTGCTTATTGCGTTATTTTTGCAGTTTCCCAGCAATGCATCTATTCTGTGACATTGTGCTTATCATGACAAAGCCTGCTAAACCCGTCAAATTTTCGCAGCCAGAAAGTTTCGAAGCAGCATTGACGGAATTGGAAAATATTGTAGTTGAAATGGAAGTGGGACAGATGTCGCTCGAAGTTTCGCTCTCAGCCCACAAGCGTGGTGCGGAGTTGCTACAATATTGTCAGTCGAAGCTACAGGATGCGCAACAACAGGTGCGTCTCCTTGAAGCTGATACACTAAAAAATTTCTCCCCGTCCGGTATCGATGATCGCTGATTTCCAGGATTGGGCGAGAAGCCGCCAGGTACGCATAGAAACTTTCCTGCAAACCTTGCTTCCCGCCGCAAATGTTGCTCCCGAGCGTCTGCATGACGCTATGCGTTATACCGTTCTGGGCGGAGGAAAGCGAGTGCGTCCGTTACTTGCCTTTGCGTCTGGAGAGCTGAGCAATGCGGATGAGGGGCGTGTAACGATCGCTGCCGCGGCAGTGGAATTGATACATGCATATTCGCTGGTGCATGATGATCTGCCATGCATGGATGACGACGTGCTGCGCCGCGGTAAGCCCACCTGCCATGTAGAATACGATGAAGCCATTGCATTGCTAGCGGGAGATAGTTTGCAAAGTTTGGCCTTTCAATTGCTGGCCGAATATACCTTAGCAGATACTCCGCAAATGCAACTGGAAATGATTAAGCGGCTCGCACAGGCAGCGGGGTCGCGTGGCATGGCGGGCGGGCAGGCGGTTGATCTGGCCAGCGTTGGCAAGACACTAAGTCTGCCGGAACTGGAATTTATGCATATTCATAAGACCGGAGCGCTTATTCGTGCTGCGGTAATGCTGGGTGCCTGTTGCGGGAGCAACCTGAACGAGAGTCAATTGACGAGTCTTGATCATTTCGCCAAATGCATGGGACTTGCGTTCCAGGTAGTGGACGACGTTCTTGATGCAGAGGCTACTACTGCGACTTTAGGTAAAACTGCGGGTAAGGATGCCGAAAATAACAAACCAACGTATGTAAGCATTCTTGGGGGCAGCCGGGCCCGTGAGTTGGCCGAGGAACTGCGGCGCGAAGCATATCAGTCGCTAGAAGTTTTCGGCGCAGCGGCGGGGCGGCTGCGCCAAGTAACCGATTTCATCATCCATCGGGAGTTTTGAGATCGATGTATTTTTACGGTAAAGAACATTTCAATTTTTAGGGTTTAAATGTATCCACTGCTTGATACCATCAACGCCACTTCCAAGTTGCGAACTCTGGAACGTAAGATGCTGCCGCAACTTGCCGACGAGTTACGCCAATTCCTGGTCGAATCGGTATCTAAAACGGGCGGGCATCTCTCTTCCAATCTTGGTACGGTAGAGTTGACTATTGCATTGCATTATGTGTTTAACACACCATATGACCGTTTGGTATGGGATGTTGGTCATCAGACTTATGCTCACAAAATCCTCACCGGCCGTCGGGGAGGCATGAGCAAATTGCGTATGCAGGGCGGTGTTGCGGGATTTCCGCGGCGCGATGAAAGCGAATATGACGCCTTCGGTACCGCGCATTCAAGTACCTCCATCAGCGCTGCCCTAGGCATGGCGGTGGCAGCGCAACGTGAGGGAGAAAATCGGTGCGTGGTAGCGGTTATCGGTGATGGTGCTATGAGCGCGGGCATGGCATTCGAGGCGTTGAACAACGCTGGTGCGATGAACACTAATTTACTGGTGATCCTGAACGATAATGACATGTCGATATCGCGTCCGGTAGGAGCGCTCAACAATTATCTAGCTAGGCTAATGTCAGGCCAGTTTTATGCAACCGCACGACGCGCTGGCGAGAAAATGCTGGGCGTGGTACCACCGATGCTGGAGTTGGCCAAGCGCGCCGAAGAGCACGTGAAGGGCATGGTGACGCCTAGCACATTGTTTGAAGAATTTGGCTTTAACTATATCGGTCCCATTGATGGTCATGATCTTGACATACTGGTGACCACGCTCAACAACATTAAACATCTTGGCGGTCCCCAGTTTCTGCATATCGTCACGCGCAAAGGCGCAGGCTATAAGGCAGCCGAGGACGACCCGATTCTCTATCACGGGGTAACAAAGTTTAATCCAGACGCGGGCATCGTCCCCAAAGCCGCTGGCAAGCCCGCCTATACGCAAATTTTCGGAGACTGGCTGTGCGATATGGCGGCGTTGGATCAGCGTCTAATCGGCATCACTCCGGCGATGCGTGAGGGCTCGGGGCTGGTGAGATTTTCCCAGGAATATCCCGAACGTTATTTTGATGTCGGCATTGCCGAGCAGCATGCGGTTACTTTCGCCGCGGGCCTGGCCTGCGATGGCATGAAGCCCGTAGTAGCCATTTACTCAACTTTTTTGCAACGGGCCTACGACCAGTTGATTCACGACGTAGCTATCCAAAACCTTCCGGTGGTGTTCGCCATTGACCGCGCCGGATTGGTAGGGGCAGATGGACCTACTCATGCAGGTAGCTTTGATTTAACCTATTTACGATGTGTTCCGAATATTACCGTGATGGTTCCTGCAGACGAGAATGAATGCCGTCAGATGCTCTATACCGCATTTCAGATGGATACACCGACAGCGGTACGATATCCGCGCGGCGCGGGAACTGGTGTGGCACCCCAAAAGCAAATGCATATGCTGCCCATAGGCCGTGGCGAAATTCGCCGCAACGGAGAAAAAATTGCGCTGCTGGCTTTTGGCAGCATGCTAAAACCTTGCTTGGAAGCTGCAGAAGAATTAAATGCTACCGCTGTCAATATGCGTTTTGTCAAACCGTTAGACAATGATCTGATCGCCTCTTTGGCAGCGGATTACGAATTACTGGTGACGGTGGAAGAAAATACTATTATGGGCGGGGCAGGTAGCGCGATCCTGGAGTCGCTCGCAATCAGGGGCTTCACTGTTCCGGTGCTGCAACTGGGTTTGCCGGATATTTTTATAGACCAGGGTGATTCGTCACAAATGCTGGCCGACTGCGGACTGGATAAGGCGGGGATCATCAGGTCTGTCAGAGCAAGGCTCTCCGAGCATTAACTCAATAGTCCCGGACCCATCATTTAAGTATCCGGGATTCTTCTTGCAGAAGGCAGATATCATGAATAACATGAATTTTCCCATTGCGGATGTGCAAAGCATTCTGGATACAAGACGTATCGCAATAAATAGGGCGGGTATCAGGGCCATTCGTCACCCCGTAAGGATAGCGGATAAGGATAATGGCATACAGCATACCATCGCTGTGTTTAATATGTATGTAAATTTGCCCCATAATTTCAAAGGGGTGCATATGTCGCGCTTTGTGGAGATACTCAATAGCCACAAGCGCGAGATTTCCGTGGAATCGTTTGAAAGTATTCTGCGGGCTATGGTAAAGAAACTCGAGACCGAATCTGGCGACATAGAAATGACGTTTCCTTATTTTGTCGACAAGACGGCGCCGGTTTCCCACGTAAAAAGCCTGTTGGATTATGAGGTGACTTTCATTGGTGAAATTAAGAAGGAAAGTTACAAGTTCACCATGAAGGTAGTGGTACCAGTGACCAGCCTGTGTCCATGCTCTAAGCAAATTTCCACCTACGGCGCGCATAATCAACGTTCCCATATGTCCATATCGATTCGCACCAACAGTTTTGTCGGTATCCAGGAACTCATAAAAATGGCGGAAAACCAGGCATCATGTGAACTCTATGGACTGCTGAAACGTTCGGATGAAAAGTACGTTACCGAGAAGGCATATGACAATCCAAAATTCGTCGAAGATGTGGTACGCGATGTAGCCGCCGTGCTGAATCTGGATACACGTATAGACGCCTATGTGGTGGAATCAGAAAACTTTGAATCCATCCACAATCATTCCGCTTATGCGCTAAT
>JBDTWQ010000227.1:0-2773 GCA_040006595.1 Nitrosospira sp. | reverse complement strand
TTGGCCATGGAATCGGCAAAAGCGCCGACGAAAGGAGCAAGAATCACATAGAACAAAACAAATACAAACTTGAGCATGGGGGTGAGATAAGCGGGAGCGTGCAGATCTACCAGAAGTGCAATGGCGACTACCAACAGCGCATTGTCTGCCAGCGAAGAGAAAAACTGCGCCGCCATAATGGTATAAAATCCGCGTTTCACGCTATTCCCTCTCCAAAAACTTTCTCATCAATAAGGCGTGCGATTATACAATGGTCATCAGGGTTATTTTGACGAAAAAATTTATACCACGAAATACCCATCAATTGAAACCAACCTGGTTCAGCATCACTAATGAAACTCTCCTTACGCTCTGAACGCTAATGTCGCGTCCCATTCAGGCGCTGATTGATCTCTCCGCGTTGGAACATAATCTATCCGTAGTCCGCCGCCATGCTCCTCGCTCGCGTGTAATGGCAGTGGTCAAGGCCGATGCTTACGGTCATGGACTGCTGCGTGCTGCCGAGGCGCTGGGGCGCGTAGATGGTTTTGCCATGCTGGAAATGGACGCCGCCGTTCGTTTGCGTGAAGCGGGCTATCGCCAGACCATTTTGCTGCTTGAAGGTTTTTTTGCCATAGAGGAGTTAGCGTGGATCGAGCAATATCATTTAAGCACAGTAATTCACCATCACGAGCAGCTGGCTATGTTATCAGCATACAGGCAACGCGGTAGGCTGCATGTGTTTCTGAAGCTCAATACTGGCATGAACCGCCTCGGCTTTACGCTGGAGCAATTCCCGGGCGCGCTGGAAACTTTAAAGGCCAATCCTGCTGTCGGGCAGATCACGCTTATGACCCATTTTGCCCGTGCCGATGAGTCCGGCAGGAACGAAAGCGTTGCCGCACAGTTACAACGTTTCAACGCTGTTGCCGAAGGACGAAATTTGCCCCGCTCATTGGCTAATTCCGCCGCTATTCTACGCTATCCGGATACACATGCAGATTGGGTGCGGCCTGGTATCATGCTTTATGGTGCATCGCCATTTGCTGACAGGACTGCTGCCGAGTTGGATCTGTACCCGGCAATGACAGTATCCAGCAAGATCATCGCGGTGCAAACATTGAAGTCAGGAGATGGAGTTGGATATGGCCACATTTTTCGCACCGATCGACCGATGCGTGTCGGCATCGTTGCGGGCGGCTATGCCGACGGTTACCCTCGTCACGCCCCTGCCGGTACGGCAGTGCTGGTGGATGGCAGGCGTACCCGTGTTATCGGACGCGTGTCCATGGATATGCTGCATGTAGATTTGAGCGAAATTGAAGATGCCGGGGTGGGCAGTCCGGTAACGCTCTGGGGAAAGGGATTGCCGGTGGATGAGGTGGCGCAGTCGGCAGGTACGGTGGGCTATGAGTTATTATGTGCCTTGGCGCCGCGAATGCACATAGTTACATGATTCCCCGGATCTGTAGGGAATCCTTGGCCAGCGGCGGCGCGACGGTGGCTTTGCGTGATGAGGTGTGCGAAAGATGGGGACGAAATTGGTGGCAAAATAGACCGCCCGCAACCGCTCTACGAAGAACTGCGACTCCCGTCGTACATACATTATCTTCGTCACTACATTCATAAGATGCAAAAAAGGCGATCAACCTGATCGCCTTTTTCAGCTCCCAATTCGGTAATTACTCGATTTTTGCCTTGGCGCGCAGGTCGGCGACATAGGTAGCAAATTGCCGTTGCAATACACGTTGCGCCAAATTCTGTTTTATTTCCTCGAACGGCGGAATTTTCAAGGGTCTCACATCATCCAGCCGAATTACATGCCAGCCAAAAGGTGTCTTCACCGGCTGCTCAGTGAGTTGACCCTTGCTAAGTTTGGTCAAAGCTTCGGCAAAGGGCTGGACATAACTTGCAGCGGGACTCCAGTCGAGCTCGCCACCCTTATTTTTACTGCCTGCATCCAGGGATTTTTCCTGGGCAATTTTGTCAAACTTGCCGCCTTTCTTGATGCGAGCAATAGCATCCTTAGCTTCTGCCTCCGTAGCGACCAGAATGTGATGTGCCTTGTATTCTTTATCACCCATCTGGGTTTTCAGCGCTTCATACTCTTTATGTAGTTCTTCGTCGCTAACCGGATGGTTTTTTACGTAATCGATTTGATATGCCCTGACCAGTGCAGTCAGGCGGGCAATTTCAAGTTGGGCTACGAAATCGGGATCCTTGTCCAGCCCTTTTTTCAGCGCCTCCTGAGCTATCACTTCCTCGGATATGAGATCATCACGCAAGGCTTTTCTGCTTTCCGGACTGTCCGCTTGCCCTTGGGCAGCGCGCGCTTTTACTATAAATTCAAGGCGCGACTGAGGAATTGCCACCCCATTAACTTTGGCCATTGAGGGGGATTGAGCTTGAGCTTGAACGGTCGTTACGGCGATCAGGCCAGAAATACCGAGCACCGCCAATTGAGAAAATTTCATAAAACGCATAGGTTTTTCCTTGTCAGTGGATTGAATTAGATCAGATTTCTTCGGGAGTATACGCTTTTATGCTCAGCGCGTGAATATCCTTATGCATCATCTCTTTCAGTGCTATATAGACCAGGCGGTGCCGGACCAGGGTGGGTTTACCAGAAAATTTGCCTGAGACGATAGTAAGAAAGTAGTGTCCGCCACCGCCTTTGGCGCCCTCGTGTCCCGCATGCCTGGCGCTTTCGTCCAGGATTTCAACCTGTTCCGGGTCAAGAACAGCCAGCTTCTGCCTGATTAATTCGACGGTGCTCATTATCCTAAATCCGGCA
>JBDTWQ010000226.1:0-2875 GCA_040006595.1 Nitrosospira sp. | reverse complement strand
GTCAGGTTCTGCTTCGTTGTTTCCTTTGCCATCCGCCGGTGAAGAGCGGCTTCCTTTATACTTGCCTGTTCGGTTGCTTCATATTTGCGTATCAAAGCCGAAGTGTGCGATTCCAGGTCCTGCGCTTGCCGACCGTAGAGATAGCTTTTTTCCTCGTAATGTTCCAGCAATTTCTTTTGTTCTTCAGCCTTGTTGTGCATTTCCCTGGCTGCATCTTCAAAATACTTCGTCAGAGCATCATGGTCGCTGCGGGTTCGGGCGCTTTGTGTAGCCTTACGGGCACTAGTGTTCTGAACGGCTTCAAGAGGGGAAATGTGGGCGCAGGCTGCCAATAAACCGAGCGACATGGCTGCGAAAAATGTCCTTGTTTTCATAACGACATCTCCTTTAAAATGGCTGCCCATCTACAGTGATGGGAAATTACTACCCCGACGTTAAAAATAGTGTAGGAGGACAATATTATTTTGTCAACTTTCTTATGTTTAAAGTGTCTTAATGTTGTATTCTCTCAATAGACGTCGCAGATAATGAGGTGTTCCATAATAATTCCTTATAACTATTATTACAGGCGGGAGAAAGGAAGGAAGCCAAATGCTTAATACAATGGGTGAACGGCAGAAGCAATTGCTCAAGCTGCTGCACGGCAGCAAGCCGGGCCTGAGCGTGGATGAGCTTTCGAAAGGACTTGAGATTACGCGAAACGCAGTGCGGCAGCATCTTTCCTCCCTGGAAGGGGCGGGATTGGTGAAGGGGGGTGCCATGCGGCCATCAGGGGGAGGGCGTCCTCAACAGCTTTACATTCTTACCGAGCTTGGCACGGAGACCTTTCCGCGCCAATACTCGTGGCTTGCGCAATTAGTAGTGTCATCGATCCAGCGCGAAGAGGGCGCGGAGAGCATGGGCAAGCGTCTGAACGAGATTGGCGCGGGTGTTGCCCGGCAGATACGTAGTGAATATCCTGATCTGGTCACACACAAAGAGAAGGTAGAGAAGCTCGCCGAGGTAATGGATCAGCTTGGGTACAACGCAAAAAATGCCACATTACCAGGCGGCGAGGCGGTAATCGAGGCCGATAACTGCGTATTTCACAGGATGGCGGTAAAGGATACCGAAATCTGCCACCTGGATATGGGCCTGATGGAAACCTTTACCGACAGCAAGGTGGAGCATCTTGAATGCATGGCTACCGGCGGCAACATGTGCCGATTCAGGTTCAAGCCTAAAGACGAGTAGTGTTACTGTTGATTACATAGCAATGCTATGAATGCCTGGTTCATGTTATATCGCACATAAAGCCTCGTCTGTGCGGGGCTGCGATATGTGCCGGCGGGTTTGGGGCGACACTTGCTCTTTGTAGGGGCCAATCTTTTATAATAAGGCTGCCTCTACCAGCACATCAACACCCGTCTCAGCTTTTATTGCCCGGGCAGGAATATTTCCGCCGGCGCGCCACTGTGCCACCGCATCCCGCTTGGATTCACCACTGACCAGAAATATTATCTGCCGTGAGCGGCTAAGCCGCGCCGCGCTGAGCGAGACGCGCTGCGGCGGCGGCTTGGGCGCATCCAGCACTGCCAGCGTATCGGGCGAGTCGGCTTCGGTTCCCCATTCGTGACCGGGAAACAGGCTGGCGGTATGTCCGTCCTCGCCGAGCCCCAGCAGCGTTAAATCGAAGGGGCCGACGGTATTCAAAGTCTGTGCGTATTCGCAAGCCGCCAGATCCGCACCAAGCTCACCTGGAATGGTATATAACTGATCGGCCGGAATCTCGACATAATCGAGCCACGCTTCTCCGGCCATGACGGAGTTTCGCCTTGGATCGGTTGGCGGCAGACAGCGTTCGTCGCTGAAATAGATATGCCACGCTGACCAGTCGGTTTGCGTTGCGCGCAGCAGTTTGTAGATTGCACGCGGTGTGTCGCCGCCCGCGAGTACGAGGTGAAACTGTCCCCGTTTCCGGATTGCCGTGGTGGCGCTAGCGAGGATTGTGCTCAGTGCTACGTTATGCAGTTCAGACAGATCGGCGACGGAACGCCATCGGCATTGCTCGGAGTCAGTGGATTCCACAAGCTGTGAGGTTTTTACGCGCATACTGTCATCCATAAATAATGTAGTGTGCATGCTCGATACTAGTCTGGTCTGACCGCCATTCTACCGCTACCAAGGAATAATATCGCAAGGCCGGAAAATAAGTAAAAGCCCTGCAGCTCAAGCGCCCAGCCACCATTGTCTGTCAGCTTGAATAACTGGCTGCGGTGCGCCAATACAAGGGCGAACATCATATTGCCAAAAACGAGCAAACCACCCAGCCGTGAAAAAAATCCCAGAATAATCATTAGCGGCGCAATAATTTCACCTGCATAAACGCCGTAAGCCAGAGCTGGGGGCAAATTAATTCCTGCAAGCTGCTTGCTTATAAAATCGAGAGAGCCTGGATGGAGTATCTTGAATGTTCCATGGAGCAGTATCAATATCCCCACCGTAAGACGCAAGATCAATTTGCCTAAGGCATCATTGTGAAACGGATTTCGCATTGACATTCCTGCTCGAGTATTACGGTCGCGGGTTCAGGGTATATGGTGAAAAATGCAGCTATCACGTGCGGTGGCGTGATGCATCATTGTCTTGGCGAAATAGACTTCAATCGAAGTTTTGAATCCTGCGGCGCGCTATGTATCCATGACTTTTAGTCCCGGATAACGTCAGTCAGTTCCATTCTTTCAATTTTAATCCACAGATCGAATTTTTCGTGACGCCGGGTGGGTCAGAGTTTTCTTGCCGCGAACTGCCCCCTGGTAGCGCCGAGCGTATATTGTCCGAACGGCGGTTTCCCCAACCTCGTTTAGTCGCGGTATCATATCGCAGAAATCGCATC
>JBDTWQ010000225.1:0-3892 GCA_040006595.1 Nitrosospira sp. | reverse complement strand
CCGCCGGTATTGGACCGGAGATTGATCCCGTGCGACCAGGTTGTCTGATCCGTCTGGCTCCCCGCAAAAACGGGACCACTCGCGGGCGATAAGTTGTATTGCCGGCCGGCAATATTGACAAGACCGCTTTGCACCAGATTTCCGGTAACAGAATCCCTCAGATAGCTTTGCACGTTCGCGTGAGCATTGTTCTGCCACATTCCCAAGGTGTAGGAGAGTTTTATCGTCGAAGTGATATCGTAGGCCGCCTTCCACTTGAAGTTATCCTGGATGGTATGGTTGATATTACCTGCACCAAGCGTCTGGATGGCGGCATTGGTAGGGTTTGCTCCGGCGAAAGCGCCAGTTACATTTGTACCCCCATTGGCACCCAACGCGCCGGTCGAGACTAGCGCGGTCGCAAAGGTGATAGGCTGGCTGTGGGAATCAAGATGATTGTAATCAAAACGGAACGACAAATCGTTATAGCGATGGCCAAGGTATCCCGAATACCTTTGGCTCTGATAAGTATCCTTTGTGCCGTAAAGATTGAAAGTCTGCCAGGAAGCTTGCGCGTCCGCGCCCACTTCGAATTTTTCCGGCATCCGTGTGGTGATATTGATCACCCCCCCAATGGAATTGCCGGCATAAGCGGCCGAAAATGGGCCGTACAGGATATCGATCCGTTCGATTTCCCCGGGCGATACGGTATTCCAGCGGGGCGAACCGGTGTTTGTATTGTTATTGCCAAGCAAGGAAGACAATAGAATACCATCGGCATAAATCAGGTTGCGTGCGCTGGCGGACGTGCCCGAGGTGCGCATCCCCACTGGCGCATTGGTATCCCCAATATAGCGGCTGCGTACCTGAATGGAGGGCATGTATTTAATGGCGTCCTCGGTAACCATGAGATTGATCGCATTGTCCATCCTTTCCCTGGTAATGCTTTCCGAGGTCTGGGGTAACTTGTATCTTTCCTTTTCGGTCTGCGTCCTCATCGGCTTCACTTTTCCCCCGATCGTCATTTCCGGCAATTGAATCACGGGTTCGTGCAATGCCAGTTTTATTATGGAAGTGCCGGTAGAGACGGGGGCCGCATCCTTATTCACGAAAGCCTCAGGCGTAGGAGGGGCGGCTACCGGTTTCTTAACCGCTGGTGGCATCGCTTCGATTTCATTTTTTGCATCTCTAGCCATTAGCTCCGACTCACCGGCTGCCCAGACAGAGGATGCGCAAAGCAGACTTGCCAAGGCAAGAGGGATGGGTTTTAATTTTATTTTCAGTTTCATATTGCCATCCACTCTTTTATTGTTTGAAAACCAGCCTTTTTATCGATGCCGCTCCAAACGCGCTTTATGAAGCCAGGTATCAAGTAGTTTGGATTGCAACACGTTTAGTTCGCGCACAACGTAACGTTATTACGCAACAAACCGGAACGGAGAATAATCTATTTCGATCGGCGTAGGAATGCGACAAATTGTCGCATCACATAAAACCTGCCGTCCGGTTGTAGGGTTGTAGTGCCTGCCCCGGTGGCGGTAGCCCCAGCGGTTTTTCATGCGATGGAACTGACTAAGCGGGGGAAGCGGAGGAATTTTTCGAGGGTGCTGATTTTTTGTGCAATGGACTGGATTTCTTCCTGTTTTCATCCGATGATGTCGGGTGACAGCGGATCAACCGGGGACCGAGCTATGCCTCGGCGGAATCGCGGTAATTGTTGAAGCTGTAAAGGGGTCGTCCTTGAAGGTATTGCCGGAGGGATCGGGGTTTTATTCAGAGGTCCCGAGATCCATTTGCTCTGGGCACTGCTGGTTTAGTAGTTATGCGGGTAAAATTCAATGGGGCAGGTTTACGATGTCGTCATCATTGGGGCGGGTCCGGCAGGTTGTGCGGCTGCCCTTACTTTGACCAAAGCCGGGCTGTCTGTTGCGCTATTCGACAAAGCTATTTTTCCTCGTGACAAAACCTGTGGCGATGCCTTGATTCCCGATGCGCGCCATGCCCTGGAAAAACTCGGCCTAAGCAAACGCGTGGTCGAGCTATCCTGTCCCACCCATGGCATGCGCCTGATCAGCTGCGATGGCAGTGACGTTCTGGTTCGCGCTCATAGCGCGTGTCTGCCACGGCTGAAGCTGGATGGATTATTGTTGGAGAGTGCCATCGACGCCGGCGCCAGATTCTTGCCCGGCCACGATTTCATCGGCGTCCTTGATGAGAATGAGGAAACCTATCGGGTGGAATTCAACAGGGGCAATGAGATTGTTGCAGCCCGTGCGCGATGGGTTTTACTGGCAACCGGCGCTCATTCTGTACCCATTGAGCGTGCCGGCCTGCTGCTGCGAGCCGAATGCAGGAGTTTTGCGGTGCGCCAGTATGTGCGTAGTGAACGCCTGGCAAAAGATTTCAATGAGCTGGTATTTGTATTCGATAACACCATCAAAGGCGGCTATGGCTGGATTTTTCCTGGTCCGGATGCGGTATTCAATATCGGGATAGGATTCTTCGGCTCCGCGCACAAACACAACAATCCTCGTCGTAACTACGAACAATTTATTGCCAAACTGCCCCTCGCACAAGAGTTGATGCGAAATGGCGAAATTGTGAGCCCGCTAAAAGGCGCGCCGCTTCGCACGGGTTTATCGGGCACGCGCTTTGCCACTGGCGGTTTGCTGGGAATAGGAGAATGCGTCGGCGCAACTTTTCCTCTCACTGGCGAGGGGATCGGAAAGGCGATGGAAACAGGCATTCTTGCAGCGGAAGCAATTATCGCGAAACAATATTCAGGCCGCGCCGCAGTGGAACGAGCCTACACAGGAAGTATGGACGCCCTCCAACCCAAATTTGAAGTCTACCGTAAAGCCGAGTTTCTGTTTAACTGGCCATACTTGACCAATAAACTGGTGACGCATACGGCCAAAAACGAAACAATGCGCAGGAAGATGGAAGAACTGTTTAACGAAACGTCTGACCCCGGCTTTTTGTTAACGCTGACTGGATGGAAAAAGATTCTATTCCATTAACCGTGTAAATGGATCATGAAATGATACCCGTCCCGACTAGCTCCTACTCGCTGGCTGAACTCATTGGCTGAACTCATCAGATCAATATCCGAAGCCGGGAGCGTGAGGTGCGTCGTCTGCATCAGGCTGTCAAGTTGTTGAAATACCAGCAGTGCGCCACTACGGCCGAGCGGGCGTTTGTTCAGATGATAGTGTCTGTTGAGGGTTAAATGGTCACTTCCACTATAGGCAATATATTCAATACACGCTCTCAAGCCCTGCACCGCATTGCCAGCATAATTGAAAATTGCGAGGATTTTCCTCGCCGCACGCGCGGCAGAATACGACACGGTTATCGACCGGCGTTTTTTCAAAAGCCCTCACGATCGCCTGACCCCGTTCAAGGTCGCTATCACGGACCACCCACACCTCTGGATAAGCATGCGTAAAAGGGATGTCTCCGAGACCACCCTGCGCGTGTTCATTAAACAACCGGGCAGCTATGCTTGCGTGCCCGAGTAGATCAAGCATGATCTGGGCTTCCATCAGATTGGTGGCGGAGCAGATTTTTTTCATTGGTTTAAATCCCCAGCGCTTCCTTGCGCGCAAAGAGTGCCTGATGATGGCCAAAGTAGGGCGGTATGATCAATTATAGGACCTTTGATCGGGCTGGTAAAACACTTGGTTATACCATTAGCAAAAGTACATGAAAAAATTTTTCCTGTGTTGAAGGTCCTGACTGACCAGGCATAAAGGAACACGCGTCGGTCTCAAATTCGAGGGCGCATTGGGGAACGGAAATGACCATTTACACAAACGTCCTTTCCTCTACTATGCTTGAGGCATGGCCCGTTCACTGCATCTAGAATTTTTCGGTATGCTTTATCACGTGACCGCACGAGGCAACGCGCTAG
>JBDTWQ010000224.1:0-5779 GCA_040006595.1 Nitrosospira sp. | reverse complement strand
AGCCAGTGTTACTTCGTTTAAACAAACAAAGTTGTTGCGTACGGCACGCCATTATCTCGCCAGCCTGAAAACTACGCCCTCGTGCCGCTTTGATGTGGTATTGCTATCCGGATGCAACGGTGAGGAGATAGAATGGATCAAGGATGCCTTTGGTGAATGACGGTGAATACTGCGGGTCAGAAATACCCAGTTCCGGCAGCTTTCTATCATAGACACGGCGAGGAAGCCAGCTATGATAACGGTGAGAGCATGCGGTTGATTATTTATTATTCGAGAGGAAATCGATGAAAAGTTTGAGTTGGCGGTTGTTTGTATTGATATTGCTGTTTCCATTCCTTCCTGGCTGTGCCCTGTTACTTGCGACTGGCGTAGTATCCGGTGTTGGGGCAGGCGTGGCGGTATCTCAAGATCGGCGTACAGGTGGCAGTTTCGTGGAGGATGAAGGCATTGAAATGCGTGGCGGGCAACGCATCAGCGAGAAATTTGGTGGTAACGTTCATGTTAATGTAACGAGCTTTAATCGTAACGTGTTGCTCACCGGGGAGGTTCCCTCCGAGAATATAAAGAAGGAGATTGGCGGCCTTGTTATGGGTGTGGAGAATGTGCGCAATATTACCAACGAGATTGCGGTAGCTGGAATAAGCCCGTTTATGTCCCGCAGTAATGATGCGTTGATTACATCCAAGGTCAAGGGCCGCTTTATGGATGCGGGCAAATTTCAAATCAATCATGTGAAAGTCGTTACAGAGAACAGTGTTGTTTATCTGCTAGGGCTGGTAAAAAGGGATGAGGCACAGAGCGCGGTGGAGATTGCCAGTTCAACCACTGGGGTAAAGAAAGTTGTGAAGGTGTTTGAGTACCAGGGTTGAACGGTGTAGCTACGAATATCAGCGCCTGAAACCTATGTTTCGGATTGAGATTATCGTCAGCAATCCCGTTCGCGCGGATTGGCGTGGTTTTATAGTGGAGAATTTCGTTATTTATTTGGTGAATACCGAAGGTTGCGGCAGAACGTTCATGTTGCTTCCGGATGCTGCCGCTTAGCTTCGTCTCCCGGCTTCGGAATCTTTTACCGTCCGATCGACTGCTTACAGATCCGGTTGACTGTTATGCCTACGCTTACGACAATAGTCGTAAGGTTTTTCCTCCCGATGCGGTGGCATTTTCCGTTTCAGCGGTAGAGGTGCAAGCGATTGTGGCGCTTTGCAATGAATATAAAATACCGCTTACGCCGCGTGGGCGTGGTACCGGTACCTCCGGAGGAAGTCTCCCGGAGCAAGGTGGAGTTGCATTGTCTCTGGAACGTATGCTGCGCATTGTTGCAGTCGATCCTGCCAATCGTGTGATTGTGGCGGAGCCGGGCGTTCTCAACCAGTCGGTGCAGGATGCTGCTAAGCCCTATGGTTTTTTTTGGCCGCCTGATCCTTCCAGCGCAGCCTACTCTAGTATAGGTGGAAATCTCGCTACCTCCGCAGGCGGCCCTCACGCCGTGAAATACGGAACGACCCGTGACCATGTGCTGGGGCTGAAAGCCGTGACTGGAGGAGGTGAGTTTATCAAGACGGGTTGCTATACCACCAAAGGCGTAGTGGGCTACGATCTCACACGTCTTCTGATCGGTTCCGAGGGAACGCTCGCTGTTATCACTGAAGCCACGCTCAAGCTCACTCCTTTACCTGAGGCCCGTAGCGGGCTTACCGCACATTATCGTGATGTCGAGAGTTGTGCGTTGGCGATACTTCAGATCATGGCACTCCCTCAGACCCCCAGTGCACTGGAGTTCCTCGATTCAGGCGCCCTCAACCTGATACGTGACCACTTTCCAGACATGCTGCCTGCGAACACGTGTGCCATGCTGATGATCGAGGTTGATGGACCCGCTCGTTTTATTCCAGAATACCGGGCGTCGGTTCTTTCCGCGTGCCGCAATTCGGGACTGATTCATGCGGAGGAGGCAGCGGATGCTGCCACTTTATGGCTGGCTCGCAAGACATTATCCCCATTATTGCGCGATATAGCGCCAAAAAAGATTAATGAGGATGTCGTAGTGCCCGTTTCTGCATTACCGGAATTTCTGAACGGACTAGCGCAACTGAGCAATAAATACGGAATTACCAACGTAAATTTTGGTCACGCCGGCAATGGGAATATTCATGTGAATCTACTGGTCAACCCTGATGTTGTCGATGAAATGGATCGTGCGGAGAAGTGCCTGAATGAGGTATTCGACCTCGTAATAAGACTCAATGGTACATTGTCAGGTGAACACGGGGTGGGTTCCGAGAAACGTGCCTATGTCAGCAAGGAGATCGATGCGACAACCCTGGCACTGATGAAAGAAATCAAACACGTATTTGACCCTTGTAATATCCTGAACCCCGGAAAATTGTTTCCTTAATTCGGAGCAGGTATAAGACATCGTAGTCTTGGAAGGGCAAGAATTCCCAATCGGTTAGACGCTCGCTTTTCCGCTTTATTTTGCTATCCGGATGTTCTCAGTAATTCAGCAATATCTTGAGCAAAAACATCTGCACCTGCGCCGTTGCTCACATATAGTCTAATCTTTCCTTTTGGATCAAAAATATAGGTACCGCTAGAGTGATCCATGGTGTGGTGGTCCGCCAACTTTCCCATCTGCATCTGCTTCTGATAAACAACCTTGAACTCGTTGGCGATATCCCTAGTGGCTTGCGCGTCGCCGGAAAGACCCAAAAACGTCGGGTTGAATGCTGACAGATATTGCTTGAGCAGTGCGGGGGTATCCCGTTCAGGGTCGACCGTGACGAATAACACTTGCACCCGCGCCGCATCCTTACCAAGTTTTTGCAGGGCAGCGGCGAGTTCCCCCATTGTGGCGGGGCATATATCGGGACAATGTGTATAACCAAAAAATAACACTATTGCTTTACCCTTGAAGTCTCCAAGGGAGCGAATTTCACCCGTATGATCGGCTAGCTTGAAATCCCTGCCAAAATCGGCACCGGTAATATCCGTTGAAAGGAATGCTGGCTTTACAGTATTGCCGCAACCCACCAAAAAAAGCACCGCCGTCCATATCACAGCCGCACAAAAACTACGGTGCTTCATTGAGCCCACTCAAAACCGGATGTAATGGTCCACCAGTAATACGACAAACAGCGCTGCTAAATAAAAGATTGAGTAACGAAAGGCCTTCCGTGCAATTTGGTCGCTATAATCAAGATGGATTTTTACTGCGTAGTACAGAAATACGGCGTCTAATACTACTGCACCGACGAGGTAAATGAGTCCGCTCATTTGCGTGGCGTAAGGCATCAATGTCACGGCAATGAGTATCAGCGTATACAGCAGGACGTGCAAACGGGTAAATTTATCGCCGTGTGTTACCGGCAGCATTGGCATTCCGACTTTCGCATATTCCAGCTTGCGGTAGAGCGCCAGAGCCCAGAAATGAGGAGGAGTCCACGCGAAGATTATAAGAAACAGCAGCAGCGCGTCAGCGGTAACTTCGCCTGTCACGGCCGCCCAGCCTAATACGGGCGGCATGGCACCTGAAGCGCCGCCTATAACTATGTTCTGCGGCGTCATGGGCTTCAGTATCACTGTATAGATGATTGCATAACCGACGAATGTGCCGAAGGTAAGCCACATGGTCAGCGGATTTACCAATTCGTGAAGGATCAATAGTCCTGACCCACCAATCAACGCCAAAAAAAACAGGGTTTCCGGCGAAGTAACTTTACCCCGCGGCAGGGGCCTGCCACGTGTGCGTGCCATAACAGCATCAATCTTTTGTTCGACCAAGCAATTTACCGCTGCTGCCGCACCTGCAACGAGGGCAATTCCTAGCGTACCAAATATCAATGCGTTTAACGGAACAGCACCGGGAACAGCAAGAAACATGCCGATAAATGCCGTGAAAACGATGAGTGAGACGACCCTTGGCTTGGTCAATCTATAAAATTCCTGCATACGTGATGTGGTTTGCTGCCAAGCCAAATTAGTAGCCATAATTTTTATCTCCTAATCCATCGCAGGTGAAATGCCTGCTCATAACCGATTTTAGGGAACCAAAGCAAACTGCCTGAGACCTTCTTCCTAATAACGCGGAATTCCCGCCGATGCGTCTCAATGTTTCGTGTCAGCTGAGCCCATTGCGTGTTCCATCTGGGACACCTGGAGCAATCGCTTAAGATCTTTTACCATTTTCGCTGGATCTGGATTCTTGGGAAAACGCATCATCAAATTTCCCATGGGATCTATAAGATAAATATGATCATGTTGCGATATTTCTGCAGGAATCGAGTCCAGTATTTCGCTGTCTTTTGCGCTAATAAACCAGCTGTTCTTGTACTCATTCAGGATCTTGGGATCGGGCGCTTCGCCATCATCGATCAACCACACCCGTTCCACCCGATTCATTTCCTTGTTTTGAACCAAACGTACTTGACGCATGTAATATAATTTTTTTTGGCATTGCTCATCGCATTTTCCTGAATCCACTGTCAACAACACCCATTTTCCTCGCAGTTGACGAATGCGAAAAATAGTATTATCAAGTTGATTCAATCCGGTACCCGCCATAGGCTTCACTTTCAGTAATTCGCCGTAATTGATGCTGGCAGGTCTAACCTCCCAAAAGTAAAGCAGATAAGAAGCGATAACCGGCGCGCATAGCAGCACTAGCAATAAAATCAGCGTACGCCTATTTGTTTTCGGAGCGCTCTCGTTTGACACTTAACACCAAGTAAATAATCAATACGGCCAGCGCCATTGCGAACCATTGAAACGCATAACCAAAGTTCTTGCCGGAACCTGAATCCGGCCGTGCCCATTGACGCACCAGACCATCCTCAATATCGTCTTGCTGCAGTATCATCACTGGCTGCAACAAAAGTCCTGTGGCGTTGCGATAACGTTCCAGATCCAGGTTTTCCCATACTTGGCCCGATACCAATTCTTTGGAGAGCTCCAGTGTTTTCTGTATCGCTGTCGTCGCAACGCCTGATACAACTATCGGACCCTCCGAAGCAGAAACCTTCGGCAATTTGCTACGATCAAGGTCTGCGGCCACCCAACCCCTGTTCACCAGAACATGCATAGAACTTGTGCCGATTCTTAGCGGTGTGATGATGTGGTAGCCAGGGATGCCTCGATATATCTTGTTATCAAGATATATCGTATGCGCCGGCACATACACCCCACGTGCTTCAACCCGACGGTATTGAAAATCCTCAAGCTTGAGCGGTGCTGCGGGCAATGCAATCGCCGGTTGCTGCGAGAGCAGGTCAAGCCGCTCCTGCCTCGATTCCTTTTCCTGCGCCCGGGAAAGTTGCCAATTTCCAAGTTGCAGCATAATTGCTATGACAATCGCTGCAGCTACTGTTGACCATAATCGGAGCGTGAACCGCCAGCCTGAAATAGTCATTGGATAGTGTGCAGAACTCCGCTAAACTTGTTCCCGATTCAAACAATAACTGGAATTAATCTTGAAAATCGTCGTTGTACTATTTCTGTTTCTCATACTCGCCAGCCTCGCATCCGCCTTGTATTACATGGTCAAGGACAAAGGACACGGTACGCGCGCAGTCCGATCCTTGACCCTTCGCATTGGCTTGTCGTTGTTCCTGTTCGGCCTGCTGATGCTTGGAACTTATTTGGGTTTTATCCCGCTTAGCGATTAATGATTTACCTGGATATGTTTATATCAGCCAATAGACGAAAATAAACAGCCCGAGCCAGACCACGTCCACAAAGTGCCAGTACCACGCGACACCCTCAAAGCCAAAATGATTCTCGG
>JBDTWQ010000223.1:0-4783 GCA_040006595.1 Nitrosospira sp. | reverse complement strand
GAGTTATCACAAGATCCGCCGACAAACTTGACGCTGAGCTATCTACGCTTTATTTTTGCGGCAGGGGTTATTGCAAAATGTAGAAGCATTGATTATGTACTGTTCAGAAAAACAATAAAATCTACAGTAAACTTTCATCAGCCGCTTGAGCGTAATCTACCAGTCTAAGCCTACATCTTCCTGACTTCAATCTCTTATGCAACCTGGCCACGGCAGTAGCCGCGCTGCCCCAGTCCCCGGCAAGCCTAATTTGTGCGGGATTGGTGAACTAAAAATTTGATTTAATATATGCTTGAAATATAAGGAAATATTATTTTGAATGCAATTTTGAATGCACGAAAAGCAATAATGCCTGTCCAAGCAGCTTTCAAGAAAACTGAACAATTGGTGGCTATGCCAGAACAGCTCTTTCAAAGAAGTCCTATTCTCTCCGGCGATGATATTGCTGCAAAGCGAGAGGAGATACGCGCCTATTTTCATACCACGCTCGATCGCTACGAGCAGCTTTTCGAGACGTTGGAGGGCGATGAGGCTTATTTTAAAAAACCGATCCCGTTACGTCATCCGCTAATCTTTTATTTAGGTCATACGTCAACTTTTTTTACTAACAAGCTGCTGCTTGCGGGACTGATTACGGAACGAATCAATCCCAGAATGGAATCCATGTTCGCAGTTGGGGTGGATGAGATGAGCTGGGATGATCTGAACACCACCCATTACAATTGGCCTGCGATTGAAGAAGTACGTGCCTACCGAAAAACCGTACGCGGCATGGTCGACCAGCTTATCAGCGAAACTCCATTGACTTTGCCCATTGGCTGGGATAGCCCCTGGTGGACTATTATGATGGGTATCGAACATGAGCGCATTCATCTGGAAACTTCTTCAGTATTAATCCGGCAGCACGCACTTGAACATGTCAGGCCGCACTCTGCTTGGGAACCTTGCCGGAAATCCGGCAAGGCACCACAAAACCAGTTAATCGACGTGCCGGCGGGCATTGTGAATGTAGGCAAGAGCAAGACGGATCCGTTCTATGGGTGGGACAATGAATATGGCCGACATATAGCGGAAGTTCCAGCTTTTCAGGCCGGCAAGTACCTGGTGAGCAATCAGGAATTCCTCGAATTCGTTCAAGCAAATGGCTACCTTACGGAAAACTGTTGGGAAGAAGAAGGTCGCGCCTGGCAACGTCACACCCTTGCGGAATACCCTACCTTCTGGATCAGGCATGGTGACGAGTGGCGGCTGCGCTTGATGACCGAAGAAATACCCATGCCCTGGGATTGGCCGGTAGAGGTAAACTATCATGAGGCTAAGGCCTTTTGTAACTGGAAAGCGCAGGCAACCGGCCGGCCGTTCAGATTACCAACAGAAGATGAGTGGTATCGGCTCTATGACGTAGCCGGGTTGTCCGAAGTCCACCACACTGAACCAGCAGCAGCCAATATCCATCTCGACCATTTCGCCTCCAGTCACCCCGTCAACGAATTTCCCCAGGGAGAATTCTACGATGTGGTTGGCAATGTCTGGCAGTGGACAGAAACGCCGATCTACCCCTTTGAGGGTTTCGACATCCACCCGCATTACGACGATTTCACCACGCCAACGTTCGACTGCCGGCATAATCTCATGAAGGGCGGTTCCTGGATTTCGAGTGGCAACGAGTCGCTGAAGAGCGCCCGTTATGCTTTTCGCCGTCATTTCTTCCAGCACGCCGGCTTCCGCTATGTGATTGCCGATGCACCTGCTATCCAGCACGACTCTCATTATGAAACGGATAAGCTGCTCTCCGAGTATGCCGAGTTCCACTATGGGGATGAGTATTTTGGTGTTCCCAATTTCCCGAAGGCGCTGGCTGAACTGGCTATCGCCGCCATGGGCGGCAAACCGGCGCGCAAGGCCCTTGATCTCGGTTGTGCTTCAGGACGCGGCACTTTCGAACTGGCCCGGCATTTCGACGATGTGACAGGAATCGACTTCTCCGCCCGCTTCATCGGCCAGGGTGTCCAGCTTGCCGGACAGGGAATGTTGCGCTATACACTCACGGATGAGGGTGATCTCGTTTTTTACAAGGAACGTACGCTGACGGGTCTTGGTCTCGATACGGTCAAGCATAAAGTAAAGTTTTACCAAGGCGATGCCTGTAATCTTAAAGCCCTGTTCACCGGCTATGACTTGATCCTTGCCGCCAACCTGATCGATCGCCTTTATGATCCGGCCAAACTCCTGACAACCATCCATGCGCGGCTTAACCTCGGCGGCCTTTTGCTGATTGCATCGCCTTATACCTGGCTGGAGGAGCATACCAAACGGGAAGCCTGGGTTGGCGGATTCAAGCGCGATGGCGAAAGCTTTGGTACTCTGGACGGCCTGAAAGAAATTCTTGGCAGCCATTTCAAACTGATTCAAGGTCCGCAGGGAGTACCGTTCGTAATTCGAGAAACCCGGCGAAAATTCCAGCACACGCTATCGGAGGTGACGATCTGGGAGAGAACTGCTTGAGTGGCAGCCACGTTTTCCACTATGATTTTAATAGCGATATCAATCGGGCAGGTACCGCCAGCCTAAAGTATGACGGGCGGCAAAGTATGTTTGGCACAACAGAGGTCATCCCGCTATGGGTAGCGGACATGGATTTTGCCGGACCCCCGGCTGTGACCCGGGCGCTTGCGGAACGCGCCGCCCATCCTGTGTATGGCTATACCGTCTATCCGGACAGTTTGTACGAAGCGTTGATAGACTGGTTGAGGCGGCGCCATGGCTGGGAAGTGCAGCGCGAATGGATCGTCATGTGCCCGGGGGTGGTGCCTTCGCTGCATGCAGCGGTTATGGCTTTTACCGAGCCGGGCGAATCGGTCATCGTGCAGCCGCCAGTGTATTTCCCCTTTTTCTCGGCGGTCACCAGCACCAGCAGACAGCTGATATACAATTCATTGTGTCTGCAAAACAACCGCTATGGCATCGACTTCGATCACCTGGAGCAATGCGCAGAAGGAGCCCGTCTGCTCCTGTTATGTTCTCCGCATAACCCGGTCGGAAGGGTATGGAGCAGGCAGGAGCTGGAAAACATTTTGAGGATCGCCAAGAAACACGATCTGGTAATATTCTCTGATGAAATCCACGCCGATCTGGTCTACCCCGGAAACAAGCATCATACACTTTCGATGCTGGCGGAGATGGCAGCCGAATACAGTCCTGATATCGTAACCGCCGTCACACCCAGCAAGACATTCAATATACCCGGGTTGAATCTTTCCACTCTCATAGTGCCTGATCCAGACTGTCGCAGAGCGCTTATCCGGGCGCTCGATACCATGCACGTCAGTGCATCCAATCCTTTCAGTATCGTCGCGTTCGAGGCAGCGTACCGGGAAGGTGAGGCATGGCTGGATGAATTGCTGATTTATCTCCGGCAAACGCGGGACTACGTGGCGGAGTACCTGGTAACCCATCTTCCCGAAATCCGGCTTATCCAACCTGAGGGAACCTACCTGTTATGGCTTGATTGCCGTGCGCTGGCGGCTCGACTGGAAATAAATGATGCACAACTCAGGCATTTCTTCGTGCATGAAGCTGGCGTAGGCATGAGTCCAGGCACACTGTTCGGTGAGGCAGGCAGCGGTTTCATGCGCATGAACATTGGTGCGCCGCGCCATGTCATTCAAGCCGCCCTCGAAAATATCAGGAAAGCCGAACATAGGGTGCGGGAAGGAATGACTTCAGCCTAACGGCATCTCCGGAAGCCCACATTGGGAGTATCCGTTGCGCGGATTGCCTGCTCATTCCGCTTCGTTCGCAATATCATGAATTCAGAGATACTTTCCCATAGCGGCTGGAGTGCGGTTTTTGCCACCATATGCATCTGGACTGGCTTCATTCTTGTCACGCGTCATGCGGGCACAGGCACACTGACAAGCTGGGATATCACTTCGCTGCGCTTCGGTGTCGGCGCGCTGATCGCGATCTTTTTTCTGCCGCGGATAATACTGCCGCCGCTCAAAGTAATCGTGTTGTTTTCATTGTTTGGCGGCATCGGTTATGCTATTGCCGTATATGCCGCATTTCGCATGACGCCCGCGGCTCATGCTTCGGTGCTGCTGCCCGGTGCGTTACCCTTTGAAACGGCTATTATTGCATGGCTCTGGCTTGGGCAAAAACCCTTACGCCAGCACCGCACCGCGCTCGTAATTGTTTTTGCTGGCATCGTATTGACTGCCGCCGACTCATTTTCACGTGGTCCGGAACTTACCCGCTTGCAAATTCTTGGTGACCTGCTTTTTCTTTGCGGATCATCGTCGTGGGCGGTGTTTACCCTGCTTCTTAGCCGCTATCCCGTCCGTCCGCTTGCCGCAACGGTCGCTACTACATTGGGCAGCGCTGTAGTTTACCTGCCGGTCTGGTGGTTGTTTCTGCCCAGTACGCTTGCGCAAGCACCTGTTGGCGAAATTGCGATACAAGCAATATATCAGGGTGTACTGGTGGTTTTCATCGCGATGCTGCTCTATACCTTCTCGGTGAGTCGTCTGGGATCCCAGACAGTGGCGTTGCTCATGGCATTTGTGCCCGTCATATCGGCGCTCGCCGCAGTGCCTCTTCTGGGCGAGCCGTTATCTCTGCTCACTCTGGGGGGATTAATAGCAGTGACGGTGGGCGCTGTGCTTGGAACACGGACGCCACCGTTAAAAGAAGATTGAGAACCTGAATGCAAATAAACTAACATGCTTCGACAAAGGCATAATGTGCCTGATATTTAATTGCGTGAATGCCGGCCTCAAAGGGT
>JBDTWQ010000222.1:0-3741 GCA_040006595.1 Nitrosospira sp. | reverse complement strand
GGAGGAACGATGTCTGATGAAGAGATGAAGGCCGAATTAGAGCGGTTGCGCAGTGAAAACTCGGCGCTCAAAAAAGGCGCCAGTACCGGCATCACCATGAAGGTGAGCGAGAAAGGAGGACTCTCGGTGTATGGCATGGGCCGGTTCCCCGTGACGCTTTACAAAGAGCAGTGGTTAAAATTGCTGGACCTGTCTGATGATATCCGGGCGTTCATAGCAGCGAATGAGGGAAAGATGAAGACCAAAGATTGAAAATGGGACGAAAAGCATAACCCGGCATCGAGCGGAAATGGAAGATTTGTAGCAGGGCTCTTCGGAGTGGAACCTCTCAAATAAGTTTTCCGTGGAGTGCTGCTGGAGATTCGGGACTTATTCAGAGGTTCCGTGGGAATGCCGGGTATAGGTTATCTTACATTTTTACATCCTGGCGTCCGAAGCGGGATCCGCTGAGTTTCATGTCAGCACGTAACCAGGTTTTGTTGAAACGTGCCTCGATGAGCGCCGCCTGATCGTCCTTCTTTTGTGCGCGCAATGCCTGCATCAATCCGTAAAGCGCCCACCCGCTGTTGCGATTCCGCCGCAGGTCTTCCCAATACACAGTCTCCGCTTCGGCCGGACGTCCTGCTTCCAGCAGAATGGCACCGAGCGCCAGCCGTGGCGGAGCACTGAATTCCGATGGTTCCGTGTATATCAGGGCGTCTTCAAGGCGAACCGCTTGTTCAAGGTACGCGATAGCCTGATCGAACTGTCCGCGCGCCGCGGCGATCTCGCCAGCGAGCACTTCGGGTGCGGCGCTCAGCACGGTGCGTGCGGTATTTTTCGAGAAGAGCGGGAGGTCCAGCGCCGGGCTCTTCATGATTTCGCGCAACGCTCCCAGCTCCTGATCAGCTTGCTGCAGCTGTTGCGTCGCGACAAACGCGAGGCCGCGCACATAGTGCCAGCTTCCTTTCAAAAATGGGCTGGTGGATGGCGGGGCGGGTTCTTCAAGAATTTCCTTCCAGTATCCGAACCTCGCAAGCGCCCAATACGGCACCATGCGGAATATCGCTGTCAGGGGCATTGCCTCCAGCACTGCATCGTCTACCTTGCTGGCCGCTTCCCGTGCGGATTTGATTGCAACTTTGCTTTGACCGTCTCCCGTAGCCGCGAACCAGAGGAAATGAATGTTATGCGGGTAGTACATCATGGGGTATATCCCCTGGGCGCGGCACTGCGTGATGTAATCCTCGTCAGCCGCGATGGCAAGCTGATTGCTCTTCATCGAGTCGGCATAGCGGCCCACGCGCTGATAGATATGCGATGACATGTGTATCGCGTGCCCCGCCGCCGGCATCAGCGTCAGCAGGGTATCGGCTGCCTTCTCCGCCCGCTCGGGCGTGCTTGTCGGTTCCATCAGGTGAATATACATGTGCAGCGCGCCGGGGTGTCTCGGATTGCGCCGCATCACTTCTTCGGTGAGCGCAACAATTTCGGCTGTTCCCTCGTACGGCTGGCCATCACGCATCCAGTAGCCCCAGGGACGCAGGTCCATCACCGACTCCACATAAAGCATCGCGATATCGGGGTCGTCCGGAAAACGCTGGTGCACTTCGTGCATCGCCTCCGCGTAAGCCTGGTCATTCGCCGTCCGGTCTCCGGTATTCCCCGAGTAACGCTTCTCAAGGGCGTTGATGAGCGCCCGCTCCTTGGGCGATGCTTTCGCCATAAGCGATTTGGCCTGCTGCACGATCAGCAGAGCCTGTGGCTCCTCGTTCGGTTCCATCATTGCGTTGATATTGGGGCCGAGCACGAGCGCCTGACCCCAGTAAGCCATCGCAAGGCCGGGATCGAGCCGTGCCGCCTCGCGGAATGCCCGGCGTGCCTCGACATGGTTGAAACCATAGGCGAGATTCAGTCCCTGATTGATGTATCGCTGTGCCAACTTGTTGCGCGTGCTGACGGGAAACGTGTGCGTACCCAGGTTCTGCAGCCTGGGTGCGAGCTGGCCATCCGGACCCGGCATGTTCGCCATATCGGATTGCGCGTAATGCTGATGGCTGGCTCCAGATCCTGCGGAAGCTCCGCGCTTTTTGGTCTCGGCGAATGCACCGGGAATGCCCGCGACGGCGAGGGCCAGAATTAATATTGTTGAACGGACGGTATGGCATTGCATGGACATTACCTCCTTAATAAAAATACACAATTCTCTAAGCAGTGGAAATTCCTTCCACCGGCGCGATTGCAACGTGGTGAAATATGGAAATAACCCCATGATGGGATGCTATGACCGGTCGTATTTTTATTGAGCAAAAAAATCAGGGTCTGAAAAAATCGCCCAGTAAATCCTGGCAGCACTGCTTGATCGGCGCGGATGATCTTTCTATTTTCATTCTCAATAAAGCGCCCTGCCAAGTATTCACCAACAGATCGGCCATCACTTCAGGCGATTTGTCGGATCTTACCGTCCCTTGCTGCTGTGCTTTGGCCAGTCCGGACTGTAATACATCCTGGTAACGTCTGACGGCCGATTGAAGAGATTTACGGCAAACTTCGCTGGTATCGCCTATCTCTCCCATCAGGTTACCCAAGAGGCAACCGCCTTTAAACTCATCCCTCTCAAGTTCCACGATAAGTTCGTCAAAATAACGCCTTATTGCACCCAGCGCATCAGCGTCGGATCGTTCCAAATGGCCGGTTAGTTGCGCGATAAATGGATCGGTATAGTGTTGAATGACTTCCGCACCAAAATCCTCTTTGCTGCCAAAGTAATTGTAAAAAGAACCCTTGGGAATGTTGACCACATCCAGAATTTCCTGGAGTCCCGTACCATGATAGCCCTGTCCCCTGAGCAGGGTGACCCCCTGGTTCAGCAGGTTCTCTCTATTGAGTTCCTTTTTGCTTGGCTTTTGCATGAATTAATAATACGACCGGTTGTCTTATCTGTCAAGAAAAAATAAAGCGGAGATCCGGTTTGCCGGAGATCAGATATGCGTTTACTTCCCGGAAGTGGCGAGTAAAAAGAGCCGGGCTAGCGGGGCTAACCCGACTTTACCCAGTATTTCCAAATATGCGAGTTATTTTGGTGTGGCGCTATTCCGGTGCAGTCCATCCACAGCGCTAAGCCTTTGCGTACCGGACGCGGCATGGTTTTCTTCGAGCTTCGAAGCCATTTGCCGATGCAAAGCGGCCTCTTGTATGTTTGCCGTGGCGGCCTGCTCGTAATTGCGCACTAATGCTTCGGTATGCGATTGCAGATCTTGCGCCTGCCTTCCATAGAGATAGCTTTTATCCTGATACTGCTCCAGCAGTTCCTTTTGTTCCTTCACTTTAGCCTGCATCTGTGTAGCAGCATCTTCGTAATATTTTGCTACCGCCTCATGGTCGCTTCGGGTTGTGGTGTTCTGGGCGGCTGCGAGAATCTCGGAGGTATCGACAGGGTAAATTGCGGGCTGAGCGGCAGTGGCGGAAGAACTCACCGAAGCCACCAGGCCGATCATGGATAACACTGTTAAAAAATGACTCATTTTCATTATGTATCTCTAAGGTATTCGTTTTCAGCATTCGGTTGGATGTGGAATCGCGACGCTTCGCCAGCTTCCGGCATCCATGCTGTGAAGCATAGGTGAAGATCAAGACATTGTCAACTTATATATGTTTAAAGTTACTTTACTGGGTCGAACGCCCGTTGGGATGTTGTCGCTATGGCGCTAGAGAGAGCCCAAAGCAGCTTGTTCGTCTCTTCGATGATTGCATTACATTGCT
>JBDTWQ010000221.1:0-3801 GCA_040006595.1 Nitrosospira sp. | reverse complement strand
CCTAGTTTCAATATTCGGTCGGCGCCCACAGCCTTGAGTGTCAGAGGGGAATCAGATAGCCTATCCAGCTCCCCTGCCCGGGTTCATTATGCCTGGTGCGAATGACAGACGGGTGGTGTAATGTGGTCAATAATTTGGAATCCTCTGCGTCTCTGTATTGCTATATGCCGATCTCAAACCTGTCCCCCGCTGATCTGTGCCTCACCATCGATCCCCATTCGCTGGGATTTTCCGATAGTTCGGAATTGCTGCAGTATCCGCTGCCGTGGATCGGGCAGGAGCGCGCAGAAATGGCGGCTCGCTTCGGCCTCGGCATGGATCAGCCCGACTATAACCTGTTCGTGCTGGGGGAGGTCGGCAGTGGCCGCTCTTCGCTGATGCACCAGGCGATGGTCGCAGCTGCCGCAAACAGGGCAGCACCGCCCGACTTATGCTATCTGCACAATTTTGATGCGCCGGAAAGGCCCCTGGCTCTGCGGCTGCCTGCCGGACAGGGACGCCTGCTGCGTCAACTTCTGGCGCGGCTGACAAAATCCCTGCTGACGGAAATACCGCAACGCCTGGACGGGCAGGATTTCAAGGTCGTGAGCGAGCGTATTGAAAAAACTTACAAGGCAGAAGAAGCCAAAGCCTACGCCGCACTCACTGCCTTTGCCGAGTTCCGCAATTTCACTATCCACCGCGAGGCTGGACACATAGTTTTCACCCTATTGGGTGAGCAGGGGCACATCCTCACCGAGGATGAGGTGCTTACCCTGCCAAAGGAGCGCCGGGTTGAGATAGAGCAGGCAGAACAGGAGTTGCGCGTCGAGATTGCCCGTTATTTCGAGAAAACCCGGCCGATGGAGCGGGTCATGAAGGAAGCCCTGGCGGCGTTACAGCGTCAGGTGGTGAAACCGCTGCTGGAGCACGAATTGCAGGAAATCCGTGCCGGATTGAAAAAACAGATCAAGGACTCCGTCAAGCTCGGCACTTACTTGGAACAAGTCATGCAGGACGTGCTTGCCAATCTGGAACTGTTCAAGGTTTTCGATACCGATGAGGAGAGCCGGCAGGAAGAATTGGAGCGGTTGATGTCCCGCTACCGCGTTAACCTGGTAGTGGACAATGATGGCCTGAACGGTGCACCGGTAATCATCGAGGACAACCCGTTATTCCGCTCACTGTTCGGCAGCATCGAATACCAGTCCGAGAACGACGTGCTGGTGACTGATTTTACCCGCATCCGTGCGGGCAGCTTGCTCAAGGCGCACGGCGGCTTCCTTATGTTGCATTTGCGCGACCTGCTGGCCGATGCTCTGGTGTGGGAGAAACTGCGCCGTTTGCTGCGCAGCGACACGTTGCAGATCGAGGAACCAGGCACGGCTTTTACTTCGATCACGGCTGTTTCACTCGTACCTGAGGCGGTGGATGTAGAAGTCAAAATCGTCCTGATCGGGTCACGCCAACAGTATTATGAGTTGCAGGAGGCAGACCCGGAGTTTGCACGTCGCTTTCGCGTCAAGGTGGACTTTGCTGAAAGTTTCTCAGCCAGCGCCGAAACCTGCCGTGCCTCGGCTATATTTATTGCCCACACCTGCCGGGGGCTGGGGCTGCCGCATTTTTCCGCCGCCGCCGCCGCACGTCTGCTGGAAGATTCCCATCGTCAAGTGGACGATCAATCGCGCCAAAGCGCGATCTTCGCCCGCACCGAGGCGCTGGTGATGGAAAGTGCAGCGTTGTGCCACGCTCGTGCCGGCCACCTGGTCGAGGCAGCAGATGTTGAGGCGGCACTGCACGCGCGCATCTTGCGCCATGACTACCCTGAACAACGCCTGAAGGAATCCATCGCCGAAGGCGACGTGCTGATCACGCTGCATGGCGGGAAAGTGGGCCAGCTCAACAGTCTGACCCAGGTAGATCTGGGAGATTATCGCTTTGGCTTCCCGGTACGTATCACGGCACGCACCTTTGCTGGTGAAGATGGCTTGCTCAACATCGAGCGCGAGGTGGAAATGTCCGGACCGATCCACGATAAGGGGGTATTCATTCTACAGAACTACCTGTCTGCTTTATTTGCCCACGCCGCACCGCTCGCGCTCAATGCTTCTATTGTGTTCGAACAGGAATATTACGGCATGGAGGGGGATTCTGCATCCTGTGCAGAGCTTTATGTTCTGCTCTCGTCCCTGTCGGATTTGCCACTCAAACAGGGTATCGCCATTACCGGTGCAGTCAATCAGCACGGGGAAGTGTTGCCGGTGGGCGGGATCAACGAAAAAATAGAGGGTTATTTCCGCATCTGCGAAACAGCCGGGCTGGATGGCAGCCACGGTGTGCTGATTCCAAACCGCAACCGTCGCCACCTGATGCTGGAGCGCAAGGTCGTCGAGGCGGTCGCCAGCAATTTGTTCCATATCTACACTGCGGAGCATGTGAGCGAAGGCATGCAGTTGCTTACCGGTTTCCGGACCGGCACAGCGGATGAGGCAGGTAATTATCCGCATGACAGCGTACTGGGCCGCGCTCAGCAGACCTTGCTGGCTTATCGCCGCGCCTGTCAGGAATCGCAACATCCGAAGCCAAGACGCAAACGTTGGTGATTGCGCACGGCAAGGCTGTCGCTGCCGCCGGCCAGCTCAGCGTACCCGACTCGTTCAGGGCCGAGAGCGCTTAACAGCTTTCGTAGATAACAGAGCCACAAAACTGAAGATTGATTTTATCGCCACGTTATCCGGACTGGAATTCCACCTTTGGGCCGTAGGGCTACCGCCAATTCAATCTCGACTTCATCAGTGTCAAGCAACTGTAGATCACAGTGCTGAACGATCATGCTTAGCAAAAGCTGGGCTTCCATCAATGCAAAATGATTAGCAATACAGATGCGCTCGCCTGTCCCGAACGGCATAAACGAGAACCTCCGATTTTCGGGTACTAAAAACCGCTCAGGGTCAAACTGATCCGGTTGTGGCCAAAAATCCGCATGATGATGAAGATTGAAAATGCTGAATATCGCAAGTCTGCCAGCCTTTAAAAAATAGCCATCAACCTCGGTATCCTTATTGACTTTACGCAGCATAATGCCGGCAGGCGGACGGAAGCGCATCGATTCATTTAGTATGGCTCTGGTATAAACAAGCTGCTGCAAATCTTCGGCGTCCGGTATTTTTCCTTGCAGCAAGCCGTCAAGTTCCTGATGCAGTTTAGCGAGTACATCCGGATGCCGGGCTAGTAGATATAAGGTCCAGCTCAATAAATTCGCGGTGGTTTCATGGCCTGCGCTAAAAATGGTAATGACTTCATCACGAATCTGCCTGTCAGTCATCTTTTCACCACTGTTATCATCGCGTGCCTTTAACAGCATATCCAATAAGTCGTTGTGGGCTGATGATGCGGTGCGGCGTTGATCGATGATTCCGTAAATGACATCATCAATTATGCCCAACGCCTGTTTGAATTTTTGATTGGCCGGGGTGGGTACATACAACGGGAGAGTCAAAGGATTCAGGAGGGTCTTAGTGGCATACCGCAGTAAAGTATCCAAAGATGGAGAGATATGTTCTATTTTGTTGAGGACACTGGCACTGAACATGGTCTGGGTAATCACCTCCAATGTCAGTTGCATCATTTCCCCAGACAGGTTAACCTCCGCACCTTCACCTAGTTTCTGCCATCTATCCAGCATATTGCTGCCAGCAGTGACGATTTGCGGCAGCAGCGTAGTTATATTGCTTCTCTGAAAAATCGGCTGCATTAATCGCCGCTGTCTTTGCCATACATCCCCTTGACTTGTTATTAAGCCCTGACCTAAAACCAATGCCA
>JBDTWQ010000220.1:0-2390 GCA_040006595.1 Nitrosospira sp. | reverse complement strand
ACCGTCGAAGAGGTACTCTCTCATATCCCCGGTCCTGTCACTGCTGAATGGCCCATGGGCGAGCGATTTGCCGTTGCCCTCGCCCATGGCACCATGTCCGTTGAGTATTACACCCCTGTCGGCCATGATCCACAAACTCCGCATGAACAGGATGAAGTCTATTTCATCGATCGGGGCACAGGTGAACTCGTCATTAAGGAGGAACATCATTCGTTCAGGGCAGGTGATTGCCTTTTTGTAGCGGCTAACGTTGAACACCGATTCGAGAATTTCTCTAGCGATTTCGGAACATGGGTAGTATTCTGGGGGCCCAAGGGTGGTGAAGCGGATGGCGGAAATCCCTGATTCCAACGATCCAGCTAATAGTTCATCACCGCGGCCGGGGAAACGTGTAGAAACAATTGGCAGTACCCTTTATAGGGGTATACAATCTAAGCCCCATGAACACGCACCGACGTATTTATCCCATCATGCTTGTATTATTTGTCACCATGCTGACAAATGCATTCAGCTGGGCGTTTAATGGCGAGGTATTTGCTCATGAGCTTGATCATGAACATCATGTTCTTTCTCTTGATCCGGTGGCGCATCTTGAGGCACATCAACATGCGGCCATCAACGACGCTGGTCATCTCGATGCAGCTACCCACCTCTGCCTTCATGCGGCGGGGCAATACCAGCCCTTTTTCTTTATCTCCCCGCCATTTGTACCCGCTTCCGTTGGCGTGGAAGCTTTAATTGTATTTGTCCCTGTCACCGTTCCCGAATCCATTCCGGATTCACCTCTGCATCCTCCACGAAACAACTTCGCAAGCTAAATCTTCAAGTCCCGCGGGGTGTAAGCCCTGACATTGTTTAGTTTACCCAAGGCAACCAAAGTCGCCCGAAGTAACGTAACAACCTAACGTCGGACATCATCCACTACGCGGACTTGCTGCATTTCGCCGGCGTTATAACCGGTTTGCTCATCGCAATGCCAATTGCTCAGTTGTGCGCAATTGATCGTCGTTGCATAACACTTGCGGGGGGATTTCCATGAACTTTAACGCATTGTTCACGGTGCCACGATACCTGGTCTCGGCGGGATCACTTATTCTGGCGCTCAGTTACACATCTGCGGCCAGTGCCGAAAATACTTTTTCCGGCGCATTGCCCCACAGCGGTCTGACTTACTCCGCTCCATCTTTTTCCGAGGAAAAGAAAGACCTCACTTTGCGCGATGCCGCGCTTCTCACGCTGCAGCATAATCCCGAACTGGCGGCTTTTGCCAAAGAAAAGCGCGCCCTTGAGGGAGCGACGCTTCAAGCCGGCCTGCTGCGAAATCCAGAATTATCCGTAAATGTCGAGAATATTGGGAATGTTCAGCCGCTGCAGGGCGATATCAACTCTTCAAAGGCAGTCTCACAAGAAGTTGTGCAGCAAATCACGACCATTCGGCTCAGTCAATTGATCGAGCTCGGCGGAAAACGCGCCGCACGAGTTGTGGCTGCGTCACTTAACCAGGAACTGGCCGCTCAAGACTACGAAACCCGGCGCGTGGAGCTCATCGCCCGCGTGGCAAACGTATTTACCGAAGTGCTTGCCGGGCAGGAGCAGTTGCGGCTTGCAGAGGAGAGCCAGAAGCTGGCGCAAAGGGTGGTGAATACGGTTGCAAAGCGTGTTCAGGCAGGCAAGGTGCCTCCTATCGAGGAAACCAAGGCCGGGGTAGCCTTTTCCAGCACTCAGATTGCGTTGGTACAAGCGCAACGCGATCTGGAAGCAGCGCGGAAGCGGCTGACTCTTTTATGGGGCAACTCTTCCACCAAATTTAACAAGGCACTGGGCGATCTTGAGTCATTGGTTGCGCTGCCCAGTTTTGAAGCGCTTGCGGAACGCGCTCTTGTCAGCCCCATGGCACTGCGCGCCATGAAAAATATAGAACAGCGTAAAGCACTGCTGGATGTGGAGCAGACGCGGCGCATCCCGAATCTTACCGTTAATGCGGGTGTCGTTCACCACGCGCAGCTCGGAGGCAATACTGCTGTAGCCAGCTTGGGAATACCGCTGCCATTGTTCGACCGCAATCAAGGCAATATACAGGAAGCCTATCAACGCGTGGATAAAGCCATCGATGAGCAAGCGGCCACTGAGGTGCGGCTTAAAACCGAGCTTACGCAAGCCTATGAGGCATTGTCGGCCGCACAGCGGGAAACCGGCATCTTGCGCGACGAGATACTACCCGCAGCCAGGAGCGCCTTCGAAGTTACCAACAAGGGCTACGAATTGGGCAAATTCGGCTTTCTCGAAGTGCTGGATGCGCAGCGCACTCTGTTTCAGAACCAGGTCTTGTATGTGCGCGCACTTGCGAACTATCAGCGCCTGGTCAATGAAATCGAACGTCTGATCGCAGC
>JBDTWQ010000219.1:0-6627 GCA_040006595.1 Nitrosospira sp. | reverse complement strand
TAAATCGGCCCTGGTATGTAGAAATGTACGGTGCCGCACAGTTACATTTGACAAATAAAATCATAATCACCGCCTTTCAAACAGCAATTAATATTGTTATCAAGGAAGAAGCGCGAGATATCCATGCCTGCAATAGATCTCAACATCAAAAACCTTACATTCTTTGGCGCTAGCCAGAGATCCGGGATGGTATCGGTGACGTTTCCGAGAGAGGCATGAATATCCATTCCACAAAAATATTTTCCTCTTATTGGCAGGCGGGTTATGAAGGATCCGATCACGTCAACAGGGCGAACCGATCGTTATCAATGAACGAATTGACCCGACACTTGCATCGGGCGCGCAATGATTACTTGTTATTGGAAGAATTTGAAATAAAAACTGTGCGTGAGAGCGTCGGGTGGCGGTTAGTAGAAAAGAATGGGCATTTCGATTTCTCATCCATTGAATCTCGAGCGCAGGCAGCCAATGAACTTGGAATACAGGTTATATGGACGCTTTGCCATTATGGCTGGCCTGACGATGTTGATGTTTTTTCCCGCGTTTTTATTGATCGGTTTGCGACCTATTGCGAACGGACGGTGAGGTACCTCAATTCATTTTCTGCTGTGGCGCCCGTTTACTCGCCAATGAATGAGATCTCATTTCTAAGCTGGGCAGTCGCTCAAAATTATTTTACATGCCCCGGTAGTGAAAGAGCAGACAGCATCGAGTTAAAGCGCCAACTCGTACGCGCTACAGTGAAGGGCTGCGAAGCGATATGGCAAATCAATCCATCTGCCCGCATTCTGCATTGTGATCCGCTAATACATGTTATCGCTCCCATCGATCGACCCGATCTTGCGGAGGAGGCCCTAACGCACCGGGAATCCCAATTCGAGGCCTGGGATATGTTGTGCGGAACCAAGGAGCCCGAATTAGGCGGGGCTTTCCATTTTCTGGATCTGATTGGAGTCAATTACTATCACAGCAATCAATGGGAGATTGGCGGCGATCGCCTTTGGTGGCATCTGGATCATCCCGCCCGCATTCCGTTACACAGTCTTTTGACCGAAGTTCATCAACGGTACCAGCGACCCCTGCTCCTGGCAGAGACCAGTCATGTGGGAAGTGGCCGAGGGGCATGGATCAGGGAGGTCGCGCAAGAGGCCGTGTTAGCGACGCGGTGCGGCGTAGATTTGCTTGGCATCTGCCTATATCCCATCGTGGATCGTCCGGATTGGGATGACCCTCTGAAATGGCACAAAAGCGGGTTATGGGAAGTGAATATTCAGGGAGAAAAAGAAAATTACTATGAACGCGTTCTATCGAAACCCTATGCCGTTGCGCTACATGAGGCTCAACGTCTCACTCAAAGTTTTCTGAATAATCCTTATCAAGGAAAAGAATTATCTAATATTCAAGGAGTTAAAATGACCACCATTATCGTTTTTTCTCATCTTCGTTGGGACTTCGTCTACCAGCGACCGCAACATCTCCTCTCGCGACTGGCTGAAAACTACAAGATCATTTTCATTGAAGAGCCCATTTTCTGTGAACAGGGAAGCTTTTTGGAGAGTTCTGTTGCCGGACCGAACATTACCGTTCTCAAACCTCACACGCCCCTTTCCATTCCGGGGTTTCATGACGAGCAGTTACCCTACCTGATTGAGTTGATGAGGCAATTTGTTGTGGGGGACGAAGAGCAGATCGCCTGGTTTTATACACCCATGGCATTGCCTCTTTTGCAGGAGTTACATCCGGTGCTCGTGGTCTATGACTGCATGGATGAACTTGCTGCTTTCAAAAATCCCCCGAAACAGATGCTTCAACGCGAACGTGCTTTACTCAAAGTCGCCGACCTTGTCTTTACCGGCGGCCCAAGCCTTTATCGGGCCAAGCGGGACCGGCATCCGAATGTCCACTGCTTTCCCAGCAGCGTTGATGTGGTCCATTTCGAGCAGGCGCTTGATCGTAACAATGCGCATCCGGCACACGAGACCATTCCAGGGCCCAGACTTGGCTACTATGGCGTTATCGATGAGCGAATTGATACAAGTCTTATAGCCCGCATTGCTGACGCACATCCTGAGTGGCAAATCGTCCTGGTGGGGCCTGTCGTAAAAATCGATCAGGCCACGCTACCACAACGTCATAACATTCATTACCTGGGTCAACAGCCCTATAAGGCACTACCACAATTTCTTGCCGGGTGGGATGTGTGCTTGCTTCCATTTGCATTAAACGAATCAACGCGATTTATCAGTCCGACAAAAACACTTGAATACATGGCAGCCGAATTGCCCATAGTCGGTACGCCAATAAGTGATGTTCTGGAACTTTATGGCGAAGTCGTGTCCATCGGTGCTTCCCCGACGGAATTTATCAAAGCCTGTGAAACCGCGTTATTGCAAACCTCAACAGAACGTACCCAACAAGTTCTCAAAATGAGACAGATGATATTGGCTACCTCATGGAACACAACGGCAGAAGAAATGTGCGAACTGATGGAATCTGCGATAGCTAAAAAAAGGACGTTGTCCGATTCCGCCGCCCCAACAGTGCAAGCTGATGTAGCGTGTCTTGATGTGCCCGAGGTATTTCAAATCCAAAACAAAAAATGTGTCGTGATCGGTGCCGGACCGACTGGCCTTAGCGCGGCCTATCATCTCGATGAAGAAACACTCTTGCTGGACCGGAACCCTACTGTAGGCGGATGGTGCAGATCTATCGAAGATAAAGGCTTCACGTTTGATCACGCTGGTCATATCATGTTTTCCAATGATGCTTATGTCAAGCAGCTTTACAACATTTTACTCGGTAATAATGTTCACTGGCAGAACAGGGAGGCTTGGGTCTACAGTAAAGGAGTTCATACGCGTTACCCATTCCAGGGGGCCTTGTATGGCCTGCCGCCGAACGTAATAAAGGAATGCATTGTCGGTGCTATGCAGGCGCGCTATGGCATATTGAGAGAGCCGGGCTCCGCAGGTTGCTCCATGGATGATCGGCCTTCGGAATTGTCCGACTGCTGTGCTGACGGCGTAGTACCTGTCTCCGGCAAAACGCCTGTGCATGAAGAGTTCGTGCCTCCACAGAATAAATCAGAGAATTTTGAAGACTTCATTTACCGAATGTGGGGAGCGGGAATCGCAAAACATTTTGCCATACCCTACAATAAAAAACTCTGGACGGTACCCCTCACGGAAATGGAAACTTCCTGGCTTGGCGGCCGTGTTCCGTTACCGGATCTGGAGGAAATCATCGAAGGCGGACTCCAGCCTGTTGCCAAACCGATGGGCCCCAACGCACGCTTTGGCTACCCTTTACGCGGTGGCTTTCAGGCAATGATGTTGGGGTTTTTACCCCATATTAAAGGTGAAATCGAACTCAATGCAGACGTGAAACGCATATCGCCTAATCAGCATTTGGTCGAACTGAAAGATGGGCGGGCCTTTCGTTATGAAAATCTGATTAGCACCATGCCACTCCCGGAACTGGTCCGTGCCATGGGAGATGAAGCGCCCCAACAGCTCAAAAATGCCGCGGCTGCGTTGCGCCGTGTATCGGTTCGCTGCGTCAATCTTGGGATCGGACGTGAAAATATTACAGACAAGCACTGGATTTACTACCCGGAAGATACAATTTTCCATCGTATTTTCCTTCAGGGAAATGCAAGTCCCGAGTGCAATCCGCCAGGCGGCTTCGGGTTGACATGCGAAATTTCCTACTCCCCAGCCAAACCGTTGCCGTGCGACGGCCAGGAGCTCATTGATCAGTGCGTGAAGGATTGCATCAAAGTCGGCATGTTGAGGCAAGACGATAAAATAATTACGGCAAATCTTGTAGACATGCCGTATGCCTATGTGGTGTATGACCATGCCAGATCACGTAGCGTGGAAACCATAAAAAACTGGCTTTCGGACCGGGATATTATTTTGGCCGGTCGCTATAGCGAGTGGGAATATTACAATTCTGACCATGCTTTTCTCGCGGGGAAGAAAGCGGCCGCTCTAATCAAGAAAGCGGAACCACAAAAGAAGATGTATGTCAGTTAAATAAAAGGATACACTTGGCGTAATACATTCATCATGATAATAGATGCGCATATCCATTGTTCGGGTGATGAAAATGTAGACGATGTGCTGCAGGCGTTAGACGAGGCAGCCGTCGACAAGGCCATATTGCTTGCGCCTTTTTTGAGCGGCAGCTATTCATTGCATAAAGCCGATTCCTTACGAATGGCTAATCAGCATCTGGCCCGGCTGATTGCTGATCACGAGGACCGGCTGATCGGTTTTGCGGTGATCAACCCATTACTCGAAAATGCATGCGAAGACCTATGCCGTGCAAATGATCTCGGTCTGCACGGCCTTAAAATGGTACCGACCGGCTGGTATCCCTACGATGATTGCGCGCATCGGATTTATGAAACCGCATCCCGGCTAAACATACCCATCCTGTTTCATAGCGGTATCTTTATCGATGGAAAATCCGGCCGATTTTGCCGTCCGGCTTTTTATGAAGCCATACGGGATCATCCAGGCCTGCGCGTTACCTTGGCCCATCTTGGATGGCCGTGGACTGATGAAGCCAACGCGGTTGGGTTGATCGATCTTATCAATGGGATAGCGCCGGATGATAGCCAGTTTCGCTTCGATATTTCCTTTGGGGCGCCCCCTATATACCGTTTGGAGTCTCTTCGAAAGGCGATTGCGGTTCTAACACCTGAACTGCTGCAATTTGGCAGTGATGTGTTTTTGCCATGTAGCGGGGAGCTGATCAAGAGAAGAATTGATGAGGTTTCCGGGTTGCTGGAGCAACTGGATCTGGACAAACCCAGTCGCGAACGAATTATGGGTGGAACAGCCGCCGCCTGGCTAGGAGTAAAATTGGCATGAAAATAATCCCTACGGCGGAGCGGCCAATCAACCTGCTCCAGATTATCGGTGCCGCCATCGTTGGCGGTATGGAAACGTACGTGCTGCGATTACTCCAGCGTCTTCCGCACGCTGACTTTAATGTGATCTGCCTGTGCGTATGCGAAGGCCGCTTCACATCCCAATTACGCGATATCGGCTGTACAGTCCATATTACTCCAATAAGCGAAGACCCTGACTGGCAGTCTATTCAGCTCGGCGTCAGCCTCATTCGCGCCGAAGCAATTGACATAATCCATGCCCATCTTCCGAATGCAAATTCGCTTGCGGGTATCCTGGGAAAACTGACCGACACGCCTACGTTGGCCACCATTCATAGCCGCTATCTTGGCATGCGCGATATCGAAGTGCATAAGCTGATGCAAACCCACATACATGTTGTTGCGAAAACAGCATATTTTCATGCATTGAGCCTGGGCGTTCTTCCGAGTAAATTGCGTTTCATCGCAAATGGTGTTGATACGGAAATTTTCCGTCCGGGTGCCAAGAGTGATTATCTTCATTCCATCGTTGATATCGCTCCGGAAACTCCCCTCATCGGATACATAGGGCGACTTTCCCCCGAAAAAGGTCCAGAGGTGTTTATACAGGTGGCGGGCAAAGTACATAAAAAACAGGCGAATTGCCACTTCGTATTAGTGGGAGAAGGGCCCATGCGGGAAAAGCTGGAAAATGAAATAAATATTCTCGGCCTTGGCAATTGGATTCATTTTGCCGGCTTACAAAGCGACATGTCCCGAGTCTATTCCTCGCTTGATCTTGCCGTATCAACTTCGTATTCCGAAGGAATGCCGCTGGCAATAATAGAAGCCATGGCGTCCGGTATACCGGTAGTCGCAACGAATGTTGGAGGTGTGAGCGATATTGTCGAGGTAGGGTGCACGGGGTTGCTACACAGCGTCGGGGACCTGGATGGTCTCGCAAATAGTATCGCAACCTTGATGTCTGACGAATCAATGCGTGAAGCAATGGGAAAATCAGCCCGAAAACGGGTCGAAGAGAAATTTGAACTTAAGGATAGCGTCAGCCAGACATCGGAGTTGCTGCGAGCGCTTACCCAAATTGATTGTCATAGTGAAAGCAGCATGGGTATCATGGATGTTCGTTTAAAACCTACATTTAAGTAACTGTAAATTAACATATTGTTGACCTTCCCTTACTTTTATGTCTATGACAATAGCTCACGGAGGTAATAGGTGGTAATTACAACAAACGAGATAGCAAGTTATTGCCTTCCGGTGATGGAACGGCATTTGTTGCAGGATGGCAGGAAAAATATACTTAGGGAATCAACTTAAAATGGATTACTTTTCGTTACTACAATGGCCTGCGATGGTAATCAATATACTTTCCGTCTGGCTGTTGACTTCTCAATCCAAAGGCAAGCGTCATGCTGGATTCTTGCTCTCATTGATCAGCAATCTCTTATGGATTATGTGGGGATGGTACGCCCAGGCTTTTGCGGTTCTTGGACTCCAGATCGCGCTGGCAACGATTAACATTCGAGGAGTCCGTAAAACTGAAAGCAAAACGTAACCGCCTGTCATTTGATAGGGCTGGGCACGCCTCATCAGCAATAAACTTATTTTTCCTCCTATTCAAGTATTTTGTCTGGAAGAATCAAAAAACCAACGTCATACACCGCCTCCAACGGCAATGTCAACGTAGCAAACACTTTCCTTCTTGCTTCTGCCATGGGCAAGTGTTG
>JBDTWQ010000218.1:0-7503 GCA_040006595.1 Nitrosospira sp. | reverse complement strand
CTACTGACGGGCAGGTTTTCTGGCAAACAAAAAGGCGGTCGATGCTGACCGCCTTTTTTTATTATCGCAGGTCCCGGTTACCCTCCATCAAGTCGGAGAAGAAAATACAACCTGGGTCCGTTACGCGCCTTGCTTACTTGATAACGGCTTTCAACTCACCCTTGCTATATTTGTTTGCCATATTATCCAGCATGATAGGTTTGATTTTGCCTGCCTGACCGGAGCAGCCAAACGCCTCAAAGCGTGCCTTACAAATATCCTTAGCCGCCGCGGTGGCGTCCTTGAGAAATTTGCGCGGATCGAACTCGCTCTTGTTTTTGGCAAGATGGCGGCGGATTGCGCCGGTCATGGCGAGGCGGATATCGGTATCGATATTGATTTTGCGCACACCATGCTTAATACCTTCCTGAATTTCTTCCACCGGTACGCCATAAGTCTCCTTCATTTCTCCACCATATTCGCGGATGATGTCAAGCCATTCCTGGGGTACGGAACTGGAGCCGTGCATTACCAGATGAGTATTGGGAATCCGCTGGTGGATTTCCTTGACGCGCTCGATAGCGAGAATGTCGCCAGTCGGTTTACGCGTAAATTTATACGCGCCATGGGAGGTTCCGATGGCGATGGCCAGCGCATCCACACCTGTTTGCTTGACGAAATCAGCGGCCTGCTCTGGATCTGTCAGCAATTGGTCATGGGATAGTTTGCCTTCGGCTCCGTGACCATCTTCCGCTTCGCCCATGCCGGATTCGAGCGAACCCAGGCAGCCCAATTCGCCCTCGACAGAAACACCAACCGCATGCGCCATCTCCACCACCTTGGCGGTGACCTCGACGTTATACTCATAGGATGATGGCGTCTTGGCGTCCGCTTCCAGCGAACCGTCCATCATGACACTCGAAAAACCGCTGCGGATGGCATTAATGCACACCGCCGGGGATGCGCCGTGATCCTGATGCATGACGATGGGGATATGCGGATAAGCCTCCACCGCCGCCGCGATGAGATGGCGCAAAAAAGCTTCGCCGGCATATTTTCGCGCACCAGCGGAACCCTGCATGATTACCGGGCTATTGCATTCATCGGCTGCCTGCATGATAGCCTGAATCTGCTCCAGATTATTTACGTTGAAAGCGGGCAGACCATAGCTATTTTCCGCTGCGTGATCCAAAAGTTGACGCAATGATACGAGTGCCATTTGAGCCTCCTCCAAGTTAGAATCTGTGTATGGTGAATCCTAAATGTTCAGTTACTAGTGTAGTGAGTCAGACATTTCTTAAAAATGGTGAGATTATTGCCATGTCGTGTTGCCCGTCGTAGCATGTAGAATAATGATGCGTTTCCTCGCACCTTAACTGATATCAATCCAGTCATTTTTGCGTTCCGGCCTGATCTATTAATTTGAATTTATTATGCAACAATATTTCTGACTCACTACACTAGCGATGAAAAGCGGGGAACCTGATATCGCCAAAAGTTTATGGTCCGAGTTTTCGTTTATGCCTTTCTGTATTCCCCTACCTTAACAATTTTCATGGTATTGGTGCCGCCTGCCTTGCCCACCGGTTCGCCGATGGTCATGATAATCAGATCCCCATTACGCACCGCGCCACGCTTGAGCAACTCGTTCTCCGCATGATTCAGGATGACTTCGGGATCATTCGAGCCACCACCGAATTTCACCGGGTAGACGCCACGAAACAAGGTCATTTTACGGCGGGTATCTTCTTGTGGACTTAAAGCAAATATGGGCACATTGGAGCTCCTGCGCGACATCAGCAACACCGTCCGGCCGCTCTGTGTAAGGGCAGCGATGGCACGGAGTTTCAAACCTCCGGCAGTGAACATGGTGGCACGGGCGATCGCCTCCTCTATGGTGTCCGGAAGACCTCCCTGAAGCCGGCGGAGTTCGCTGCTCACCAAATATTCCTTTTCTGCCTCAAGGCAGACCCTGGCCATGGCTGCCACCGCTTCGACGGGATACTGCCCCGAAGCGGACTCGGCCGAGAGCATCACGGCATCGGTGCCGTCCAGCACCGCATTCGCCACGTCGGATACTTCTGCACGGGTTGGAATTGGGCTGGTAACCATCGATTCCATCATCTGCGTAGCGGTTACCACCAGTTTATTGTTGGCACGGGCGGTGCGGATCATGCGCTTCTGTAGTGCCGGCACAACCGCATCACCTACTTCTACCGCAAGATCACCACGCGCGACCATGATGGCGTCAGAGGCTTGCAAAATGTCATCAAGCGCCAAGATTGCTTCGGAGCGCTCAATTTTTGCCATCAGCAAACTTTTACCGCCGGCTTCGTGCATCACATCACGCGCCCAGCGCATGTCGTCTCCGGAGCGCGGGAAGGAGACTGCAAGATAATCCGCCTTAAGCGCTGCGGCAGTTCTGATATCTTCTACATCCTTGTTGGTCAAGGCGGGAGCGCTAAGTCCACCACCCTTGCGGTTGATGCCCTTGTTATTGGATAGCACGCCGCCTTGTTCAACGACACAATATACTTGGCCTCCTTTGACACCGGAAACACCGAGTACGATGCGACCATCATCCAGGATCAGCGTCGCACCGGTTTCCACGTCATTTGGGAGTTCTTTGTAATCTAATCCTACCCGCTCCTGATTGCCAAGCTCACATTCGGCGTCAAGGATAAATTTGTCACCAGTTTTGAGTGCAATTTTCCCCATCTCAAATTTGCCAATCCGGATCTTTGGTCCTTGCAGGTCCGCCAGGACCCCCACCGCATGACCCGCGGCACGTGCAAGCGAACGGGTCAGTTCGGCCCATTCGATGTGCTCCTCCCTTTTGCCATGAGAAAAATTGATACGCACCACATCCACTCCGGCATTTATCATGCGCTCCAGAACTTTGGGATCGCAGGATGCGGGACCGAGGGTTGCTACGATTTTTGTTCTTCGAATCATCTAAGTAGGGGAGTATCGGGTCGTTAACCGTGCAAAATCAGCTCGCTCGCTGTTCAAGTATTTCCACGGCGGGCAATTTCTTGCCTTCGAGAAACTCCAGGAACGCGCCGCCAGCGGTGGAAATGTAGGATATCTTGTCATAGATACCATATTTTTGGATCGCAGCGATGGTGTCGCCACCGCCGGCCAAGGTGAAGGCTTCGGTATTGGCAATGGCCATGGCAATGGCTTGGGTACCGGCACCGAACTGATCGAACTCGAACACGCCGACAGGACCATTCCACACAACGGTGCCCGCTTTCATGATGATGTCTGCCAACTCTTGTGCACTCTTCGGGCCGATATCGAAAATCATCTCATCATCGGCAACCGCATCGGCATCTTTTAATATCGCCGGTTCATTCCCATCGAATTTTTTTCCAACCACAACATCCACCACTATAGGGATGGATGCATGGCGTTTCGCCATCTTATCCATCAGCATTTTTGCGGTAGGAACCAGATCATCTTCGCACAAGGATTTTCCAATATTCTTGCCAGCCGCTTTGAGAAAAGTATTGGCGATGCCGCCGCCCACCACCATTTGGTCTACTTTCTCGGACAAGGACTCGAGCACGGTAAGCTTGGTCGATACCTTGGAACCCCCGACGATGGCGACCATAGGACGTGCCGGACTCAGCAGGGCTTTAGTCAGCGCATCCAGCTCTTCCGTCAGCAGAATACCTGCACAAGCAACAGGAGCATACTTCGCGATGCCGTGAGTTGAGGCTTCAGCACGGTGCGCTGTACCGAACGCATCCATCACAAATACGTCGCACAGCCTGGCATATTTTTGCGCGGTCTCATCAGCGTTTTTCTTTTCGCCTTTGTTGAAGCGGCAATTTTCCAAAACGACGAGCTCGCCTTCGGCGACGTCGAAGCCATTTTCCACCCAATCCTTGATCAGTCGCACGGGCCTGCCCAGACGGGCGGCAATATTGTCGGCAACCGGCTTGAGCGAATTCTCCTCAGACCACATACCTTCTTCGGGGCGGCCCAAGTGTGAAGTCACCATCACCTTGGCTCCTTGTTTCAGGCAGTGGTTGATGGTGGCCATAGAAGCAGTAATACGAGCGTCAGATGTAACCTTGCCGTCTTTAACGGGTACATTAAGATCAGCGCGAATGAATACGCGTTTGCCTTTAAGATCGAGGTCGATGACTTTAATGACAGGCACTGGAAGCTCCAAATTTTACGGCATAGGATAGCTTGCGCTATCCTTATGCCTCATAGAGTAAAAAAACAGGTTGGGAGCAAGCGGGATCGGCTTATTTCCTTCATGCCTGCACCGCGCTTCTCGAGATCCCTGCACGAACTATTTGCCGACAACGCGAGCCATTTCCAGAATCTTGCTGGAGTATCCCCATTCATTGTCGTACCAGGAAACGACCTTAATGAAACTGCTATCCAGAGACATGCCCGCTTCCGCGTCAAAAATGGAGGTGCAACTTTCACCGCGAAAATCGGTAGAAACGACTTTCTCGTCGGTATAGCCGAGCACGCCCTTCATTGATCCCTCTGATGCATTCTTCATGGCAGCACAGATTTCTTCGTAAGTGGCGTCCGTGTTCAACTCCACGGTAAGATCGACCACCGAAACGTCAGAAGTGGGTACGCGAAACGCCATGCCAGTGAGCTTCTTGTTCAGTTCAGGGATAACCTTACCAACGGCTTTGGCGGCGCCAGTCGAGGACGGGATGATATTTTCTAGAATGCCGCGTCCTCCGCGCCAATCTTTGTTGGAAGGGCCGTCGACAGTCTTCTGGGTGGCCGTAGCAGCATGTACGGTAGTCATCAAGCCACGCTTGATGCCGAAGGTGTCGTTCAATACCTTGGCGATAGGGGCGAGACAGTTGGTAGTACATGACGCATTGGAAATGATGGTTTGTCCAGCATATGTTTTGTCATTCACGCCATACACAAACATGGGCGTGTCATCTTTGGACGGCGCTGACATGATGACTTTTTTGGCGCCGGCAGCGATGTGTTTCTCGCAAGTCTCCTTGGTAAGAAAAAGGCCGGTCGACTCAATGACGATATCGGCGCCTACTTCGTTCCACTTCAGTTCAGCTGGGTCCTTGATGGCGGTCAGACGAATCTTTTTGCCATTAACGACCAGGGTATCGCCTTCGATGGAAACTTGCCCTTTGAAGCGGCCATGTACAGAATCATGCTGCAACATATACGCCAGGTAGTCAGGCTCAAGCAGATCGTTGATAGCAACGACTTCGATGTCCTTGAAATCTTGTATTGCCGCGCGGAACACCATGCGCCCAATACGGCCAAACCCGTTGATACCGACTTTGATTGTCATATCTAGAACTCCTTGGATAGAAAAATCGAACCGCAGCGCAGAAAATTTTCGTGGCGCTACGAGCCTCAACTGACTGGAATTAAATAACGCTATTCACCGCTTTAATCACATTCTCGACGGTGAAGCCGAAGTGCTTGAACAGATCGCTGGCAGGCGCTGACTCGCCAAATGTATCCATGCCGACCACTGCGCCTTCAAGACCCACATATTTGCGCCAGTAATCGGTGATGCCCGCTTCCACGGCCACGCGTCCTATTCCTCTTGGCAATACGCTGTCCCTATAGGCGGGATCCTGGCGATCAAACAGGCTTGTACAGGGCATCGAGACCACGCGCACATGTATACCTGCTTCGGCGAGTGCCTTTTGTGCCATTATTGCCAGTCCCACTTCAGAACCGGTGGCGATAATGATTGCCTGTGGTTTTCCACCGGCGGCCTCGGAGAGGATGTAGCCGCCTTTGTCGATTTGCCTGATGGTGGTAGCGTCTCGTTTCTGGAAAGGAAGATTCTGGCGGCTGAAAATCAGTATTGAGGGACCTTCCTTGCGTTCAATTGCACGTGCCCAGGCCACCGTTGATTCGACCGTATCGCAGGGCCGCCATACATCCATGTTGGGAATATAACGTAACGTTGCGGTCTGCTCCACCGGTTGGTGTGTCGGACCATCTTCGCCCAAACCGATCGAATCATGCGTAAACACGAACAAAGTGCGAATCTTCATCAGTGCTGCCATGCGCAAGGCATTGCGGGCATATTCCGAAAACATGAGGAAAGTCGCGCCGTAGGGAATAATGCCACCATGCAAGGATAACCCATTCATCATCGCGCTCATGCCGAATTCACGCACGCCATAATAAATATAGTTGCCTCCGTTCTCCCGGTTGCAGCCCTTCGAGCCTGACCAGAGGGTAAGATTTGACCCAGCCAGATCCGCGGAACCGCCGACCAGTTCCGGTAATGCCGATGCCAGACCTTCAATGGCGTTCTGTGAAGCCTTGCGGGTGGCAATCGTTTCTTGCTTGGCATCGACACGGCCGATTAAATTGTCCACATGCTCGCGCCAGCTGGCTGGCAACTCCCCCGACATACGCCGCGTGAACTCGGCGGCCTCGGCGGGATACTGCTCGATATACTCGGCGAACTTGCGGTTCCACTCGGTTTCCAGTTTTTCGCCTTTTGCGCGGCCATCCCACATTGCATAGACGTCGTTGGGGATTTCGAATGGCAGATGATGCCAGCCGATATGTGGGCGTGTGGCCGCTATCTCCACGTCACCCAGCGCGGCGCCATGAACTTCATGAGTATCGGCCTTGTTGGGGGAACCCATGCCGATAACGGTTTTGCAGCAGATCATCGAAGGTTTGCCACTAGCTTGCTTCGCGGCCTCGATGGCCGCCTCAATAGCTACCGGATCATGGCCGTTGACATTGGGTACCACGTGCCAGCCATAAGCTTCGAAACGCTTGGGTGTGTCGTCAGTGAACCAGCCTTCCACGTGACCGTCGATGGAAATGCCGTTGTCGTCGTAAAAGCAGATCAGCTTGCCGAGTCCCAGCGTGCCTGCCAGCGAGCAGGCTTCATGGGAGATTCCTTCCATCAGACAGCCATCGCCAACGAATACGTAAGTGTAATGATTGACAATATCAAAGCCGGGCCGGTTAAAATCCGCGGCAAGTATTTTTTCCGCCAGTGCCATGCCCACCGCGTTGGCGAGGCCCTGTCCCAACGGGCCGGTTGTGGTTTCCACGCCCGGTGTATATCCGTATTCAGGATGGCCGGGCGTCTTGGAATGAAGCTGGCGAAAACGCTTGATTTCCTCCATTGGCAGGTCGTAGCCGGTGAGGTGCAGCAAGGCATAAATCAACATCGAACCATGTCCATTGGATAATACGAACCGGTCGCGGTCCATCCACTTGGGATTGGCGGGGTTGTGACGCAAATGATGGATCCATAATACTTCAGCTATCTCCGCCATACCCATAGGCATGCCGGGGTGACCCGAATTGGCTTTTTGCACAGCGTCCATAGCCAGCGCGCGGATCGCGCTAGTTAAATTCTTGAACACCGGCGCATCAAAATCTCTAAATGTTCCCATGGACACAAACTCCCTCGTTCAACGGATATATGGCAAATAAAAACACCGCCCCCTAACCCGGGTAGCGGTGCGGGTCGGCAAAGCCATTATTATCGCTTAAGATACGATGTCAGACAACTAG
>JBDTWQ010000217.1:0-7656 GCA_040006595.1 Nitrosospira sp. | reverse complement strand
AGCAGTTATGTCGGCCATACCATCCATCGATGTGGTGATTCCCGTCTATAATGCGCCCGTGCTGACGCGGCGCTGTATCGATTCCGTGGTTGCCTGCCTCGGTCGATCCATCCGGTATATTTATATTCAGGATGATGCTTCCGAGGGTGAGACGCGCGAAATGCTCGATAACGTGCCGTATGCGTGCGTCCGTGTTCATCATGCCCAGAAGAATCAAGGCTTCGGCGCATCGGTAAATGCGGCGATTAATCGCTCCGACGCATCCTATGTACTGATACTCAATTCGGATACGATGGTAAGCGAAGATTTACTGCCTCGCCTATGTGCGGCGCTTGCGGCCGACCCGCAACTGGCCGTCATTATTCCCGCCGGCAATGACTATGCCAGGGACAATCTGGACCGATATGTGCGCGAGCCCGGTGGCTACGTTCGTACACACCGCCTCCGAGGCCACGCGTTCCTGATCCGGCGTCACGTTTTCCTTGAAATCGGTGGTTTCGACTCCGCATTCGGCCGCGGTTATTATGAAGATATAGATCTTGGCCGCCGGCTAAACCTGCGAGGTTGGCGTCTCGGCGTGTATCCCGACGCTCACATATACCATAAAGGTGGTGGATCATTCGGACGCGGCCAGTCTTACAAGGAGCTGGTAACACGCAACCGCAACCTTTACTTTTCACGCCACCCTAACGCATCGCTTAATGTCCTGCTTCTCTCGGCCAATTGCCCACTGACGCATTTTCCCTCGGATCTTTTTGAGGCGCTCGATTATGTGTTTTACGAAGGAGGTTACGTCCATTGGCTTACGCCGGAACCAGCGCGATTACTTCTCTGCTTGCAGATGCGCAATTATGCTATAGGCTTGGAGGCGGTGGTAAGGCTTCTGCTGCGCGGTTGGCGTGCAGACAGGCGTATTTCCGAAGTATGGATTTTGCCCGGCGCCCCGCGCCTGCTGCGCGGATTGCTCGTTCTTTGGGCACGTGTCTGCGAACTTAAAGTATTATCCTGGGAAAAAGGGCCAACAGTGCAAAATCTCGCTCCCAGGTTGCCTTTAAAATAGGTTTGAGTGGATTCTGGATGGGATAGAAGGAAGATTCCGCGAATACTTTCATATCCACTGATCGGGGGGGGGAATGCGCGTAACCATACTTGGATGCACCGGCGGCATAGCGGCAGATTTAAGAACCACTTGCCTGATGCTTGACGACGACATTCTGGTTGATGTGGGGACCGGTGCGGGCGATTTAACGGTGAGCCAGATGCTGCGTATTAACACAGTATTTCTTACCCATTCACATCTCGACCACGCAGCACTGCTGCCGATGCTGGCTGACGTTGTGGGGCCACGCCGAGATACGCCGCTCACAGTTTATGCCTTGCCTGAAACCATCGCCATACTCAAGCAGGATATGTTCAATTTTCGGCTTTGGCCGGATTACACTGCCTTACCTTCGCCCGACAAGCCCTACGTCGTATTCCAATCCATCGCGGTAGGACAGACGGTGGAATTATTGGGAAGGAAAATCACTCCGCTACCGGTGCGGCATGCCGTGCCGGGCGTGGCCTATCAACTCGACAGCGGCAAGTCAAGTTTTGTCTTCAGTGGCGACACGACGTACCACGAGCCGTTCTGGAACGCGCTAAATCTAATCACTAATCTGCGCTATCTGATGATCGAGGCAACGTTTCTCAACGACAACAAGGCAGGGGCCGAGGCTTCCGGCCATATGCGTCCGGAACTGCTGGCGCAGGGGTTAAAGCACCTCAACAAGGCCGTTCGTCTTCTGATCACTCACATGGAACCGGGTAATGAGGATGCTACGATGGCGGAAATTCAGACAGTAGCAGGAGATTTCAATCCGGAAAGATTGAAGCGTGGGCAGATGTTCCAGTTTTAAGCTAATTTAACTTTACTACAACCATTTCTTCCAGCGAAATAGCGCCAGCATTCCCGCGCTGATTGCTGCCATCGCCCCTATCACCACGAAAAATCCCCAATCCCATTCGAGTCCCGGCAAATATTTAAAATTCATGCCGTAGATGCCGGCTATCAGGGATAGCGGCATAAATATGGTGGTAATGACGGTGAGAACTTTCATTACCGTGCTGATGCGGTAGCTTACGCTGGATATATAGATGTCAAGCATGCCTGCGGTCAGGTCACGCAGGGACTCAACCGACTCGATGATGTGAATGGTATGATCGTATACGTCCCGTAGATAAAGTAATGTATTGCGGGTGAACAACGGCGAATCCCCCCGTTGCAGCGAACTGATAACTTCTCGTAGCGGCCACAGTGATTTCCGTAGAAAAACACCTTCACGCTTTAGACGGTAAATTGAATGCAGGGTACTGGGCCGAGGATTGGATATCAGTTCAGATTCCAGTGCTTCGGTTTTCTCATCGAGCCGTTCAAGAATGACGAAATAGCCGTCCACAATGGCATCAATTAAACCATACATCAGAAAATCCGCGCCCGCCTTTCTGATCTGGCCCTTACCTGAATGCAAGCGCTCGCGCACCGCGCCAAACTGAACGCCATCCGTTTCAAGAAACGATAGCACGAAATTTTTCCCCAATATTAGGCTGATCTGATCAGAATCTATTCGTTCTTCCGGGCCTTTATTTTCGTAAGCGAAGGTTTTCAGCACCACATAGAGGTAATCACCGTAATCTTCCAGCTTTGAGCGTTGCTCGGTATTAAATATGTCCTCCAGCACCAGCGGATGAAGATTAAAACACGCACCGATTTGCTCCATTACGGTGGTATCCCCTAACCCGTGAACGTTGAGCCACGCGGTCCCGCGTGCGAACTTAATCTTATCAGCCAGGGTAGCAGCAGTTACTTCAGATTCGCGCACACCACTTTCGTCGTAGTTCAATAGAATAATGTGGGGGGTGGCGGTTGTTTTTTTGCCGATATGCACCAGCGTTCCCGGTGGCAATCCTGCTTTAGTAGACCTCTTTTTGGAATGAGATGCCATCGGCTTTATCGGATTATGCGCTAGTCGTGCTTCGGGCTGCTTTATCCGCTTTGCAAGCTTTATTACCTTCCAGTTCCCCTTTTATACAGAAATTGAAACCGAAAGTGACCCATTCTTCAATTTCGGCAGACAGCGCAGTATCGGTTAACGGGTTGCGTTCCAGCCATCCCTCTTCGATGAACAGTTCGAATTCCGTATTGCTCATGCGCACTTCCAACCTGGGCAACTCGATATCACTGCGGCTGCGGTGAAACAACGTTGCCAAGCGTAGCGCGAACAGCAGGGCAAAATCCGTCGGTTCGACAATAGACTCTCGCGCTTTACCGATAACACCCCGATGAGCCAGTGTAAGCAAACTCAGACGCTTTTGTTCCATTCTTGAGAAACCGGGCATGTCAGCGTTACCGAGAATGTATGCGGAATGTTTGTGATAGCCAGAATGGGCTACCGAAATACCGACTTCATGCAGTCGTGCCGACCACGAAAGGAAATGCAGCATTTCTTCCGCTTCATCAGGGAATTCTGCCAGCAATTGTTTTCCCAGCAATAGGGCAAGCGATTCCACCCGCTTTGCCTGCGCAGAATCCACTCGGTAGCGTTGCATGAATTGTCTCACCGTCACTTCGCGCATATCCTGATTATGGAAGCGCCCCAACAAATCATAGAGGACGCCTTGACGCAATGCTCCCATGGCTTGGGACATGCGGCGGATACCGAGCTCGGAAAATGCGGCGGACATGATGGCAAAGCCACCGGGGATGACAGGTGCCCGATCAGTACGTAGCCCGGCAATTTCCAGCTTTTTAATATCGCCAACCTTGAGGAGATGGTCGCGAAAACAGCCCAGTCCTTCTGGTGTGATGTCCCCAGCGTTGCCGCCATCACCGAAATTGTTCAGCTTTATAATTTCACCCAGCGCGCGTGCTGTCCCGGATGAGCCAAATGCATCTTGCCAGTGGATGCCGGAGAATTCGGCGGCAATAGCCTGCACCTCGCTGCGGGCGGCAAGTTCAGCCCGCCTCATCGCGCCCTTGGTTATTTTGCCATCGGGAAAAAAACGCAGACTGTAACTGACACAGCCCATGTAAAGACTCTCCAGCTTTGTGGGTTTTAGATGGCGGCCAATAATAAATTCGGTAGAGCCGCCACCGATGTCCATAACCAATCGGTTATCGCTAGAAGCTGGCAGACTATGAGCGACCCCAAGATAGATCAGCCGTGCTTCTTCGCGTCCGGCGATAACCTCAATGGGAAATCCGATGGCGGCTTCGGCTTGTTTTAGAAAGGCTGATGCGTTCTTTGCCACTCTCAGCGAATTTGTGCCGACTGCGCGAACTGCGTGCGGTGGAAAGCCCCGCAGACGCTCCCCAAAACGTTTGAGGCACTCCAAAGCACGTGCCTGGGAGTCCTCATCCAATCGCTTGTCGGCGGTAAGCCCGGCGGCAAGTCGTACCATTTCGCGTAAACTATCCAACGGATAAATCTGTTTTCCTACCACTCGCGCTACTTGCAGACGAAAGCTATTAGAGCCAAGATCTACTGCTGCGAGGGTGGAGTATTCGAGCATGGCTTTCCGACTGGTTTCGAATGTCGCTAAAAGGGTTTATTCCCTTACTTCGCGCTCGATCTCTTCAACAGTCACATGCCGGACATCTCTGCCCTTAACCATATAAATCACGTATTCCGACATGTTCTTGGCGTGATCGCCAATGCGCTCAATTGCTTTGGCTATAAACAGGATTTCAAGGGCAGTAGAGATTTTTCGCGGATCTTCCATCATGAAAGTGATGAGCTGACGCATGATGGAACGGAATTCTTCATCTACCTGTTCGTCCTGGCGCACGACTCGGGCTGCTGCCGTCAGGTCCAAACGGGCAAATGCATCCAGCGATTTGTGCAGCATTTCTAATGCGATGTTGGCGACATGTCTGATTTCCACGAAACGTGGCATATGCATGCGATCAGTTTCGTAGATAAGCTTTGCCATGCGCGCGATCTTTTCAGCTTCATCGCCAATACGCTCCAGATCGGTAATGGTCTTGATGACCGTCATAATCATGCGTAAATCGCCGGCTGCGGGTTGCCGGCGCGCGATGATCTGGCTGCAGATTTCGTCTATCGACACTTCCATCGCATTCACGCGATGGTCATCAGCAATGACATTTTCGATTAGACTCTCGTTGCCGCTGGTAAGCGCCTCGATGGCTTTCTCAATCTGCTCCTCCACAAATCCACCCATGTGTAACACGCGCGTGCGCACCGCCTCAAGATCGGCGTCAAACTGCTTGGATATGTGTTCGCTGCTTGCCATTGCATACCTGTTGAACAGTTAAAAGCAGAGAATGATACTCGCCGGTTGTGACAGTTTTGTTGCTGACCCCGTTAGATAGCAATCGTCTGGATACCATCATTGATACCCAGCAGCAACACGTCGGCGCCACGCTTCGCGAATAGGCCATTGGTTACTATACCCGTTATGTGATTGAGCGTTGTCTCCAGTTCAACCGGGTTCAAAATTTGTAAGCCATGCACGTCCAGAATTATGTTGCCGTTGTCAGTGGTAAATCCCTGGCGTAACACGGGCTGTCCGCCCAGTCGCGTTATTTCACGTGCCACATAACCGCGGGCCATTGGGATTACTTCTATCGGCAGTGGAAATTTACCAAGCACTTTTACAAGCTTACTCTGATCGGCAATACAGATAAATTTTTTCGCCACAGCCGCGACGATTTTCTCGCGCGTCAGCGCCCCACCCCCCCCTTTTATCATAGCGAGATGCTCAGTGATTTCATCTGTGCCATCTACATAAATCGGGAGTACGTCAATACTGTTTAGATCGATAACCTCGATCCCGTGTCCGTTAAGGCGCTGAGTAGTTGCCTCTGAGCTCGCTACCGCTCCCTCGATTTTATGCTTGATCTTAGCCAATTCATCTATGAAGTAATTTGCGGTAGAACCGGTACCTACACCGACTACGCAGCCGGCGGGAATATATTGGATAGCGGCTTGTGCGACTGCACGTTTTTGTTCGTCTTGCGTCATGATGTTATTTTGTAAATAGAAATAAGTAACCACTTGTCAGGATAATCCTATCCGCCAATTTTAACAATGAATCTGATGTTTAGGGCATCTCCGGCATGCTAAAATCCGCAATCCCCCGATTTTCCAAAACGCACACTGCGATGAAAAATAGCTATCTCGAACGAATTCTGACTGCTCAGGTTTATGATGTGGCGACCGAAAGCCCATTGGAACTGGCGCCAAATTTGTCTGCGCGCATGCACAACCGGCTATTGCTGAAGCGGGAGGATATGCAGCAGGTATTTTCTTTCAAAGTGCGTGGCGCTTACAATAAAATGGTCAAGCTTTCTCCCGCCGCGCTCAAGCGTGGGGTGGTGACAGCCTCTGCCGGCAACCATGCGCAGGGAGTAGCGCTCGCGGCGCAACGGTTGAATTGCCGTGCCACTATCGTAATGCCTGTTACCACGCCGCAAATCAAGATGCAGGCGGTAGAGGCGCGTGGCGCGACAGTGGTGACTCACGGTGATTCCTATGACGAGGCGTATGCTCGTGCACTTGAATTGGCGACAGAGGAGCGTGCCACTTTTGTGCATCCTTATGATGATCCCGACGTCATAGCGGGGCAGGGTACCATCGGAATGGAGATCCTGCGTCAGCATACTGGCGCGATCTACGCCATATTTGCACCAATAGGCGGCGGCGGACTTATTTCCGGTATCGCCGCGTATGTAAAAAGGCTGTATCCGGAAGTCAAAATTATCGGAGTTGAACCGGTCGACGCCGATACCATGTACCAATCGCTGCGAGCGGGGCGCCGAGTCAAGCTTGCCCACGTAGGATTATTTGCGGATGGCGTGGCGGTTAAGCAAGTGGGGGTGGAAACTTTCCGCTTGTGTCGTGAGCTGGTGGATGAAATCATATTGGTGGATACCGACGCCATTTGTGCCGCGATCAAGGACGTGTTCGAGGACACTCGTGCCATCCTGGAGCCGTCCGGGGCGCTCTCCATCGCCGGTGCGAAGGCATACGTCAAGCGTGAGAGGATTCGCGAGAAAAATCTGATTGCGATTGCCTCGGGTGCCAACATGAATTTCGACCGGCTGCGTCATATTTCCGAACGGGCGGAGCTGGGCGAGCAGCGAGAAGCGGTGATGGCGGTAACTATTCCCGAGGAACCCGGGAGCTTCAAGAAATTTTGCGCCATGCTGGGAACAAAAAGCATCACCGAATTCAACTACCGCTATGCCGATCCGAAGGAAGCGCACGTATTCGTCGCCGTGTCAGTACGCAACCGGGATGAAGCGACAAAATTAATCAAGAGTCTGGAGAAAAGCGGCCTGCGTACCGAGGATTTAACTGACAATGAAATGGCAAAACTTCATATACGTCATCTGGTGGGAGGGCGTGCCCGTGAAGTAAAAAATGAACTCCTCTATCGCTTTGAATTTCCCGATCGACCCGGTGCCCTGATGAAATTCCTGAACAGCATGAGTCACCATTGGAATATCAGCCTGTTTCACTACCGCAACCATGGTGCTGACTACGGTCGAGTGTTAATGGGCATGGAAGTGCCGCCGGAAGAAAAAGCTCAATTCAAAGCGTTTCTCAAGCAGCTTGAGAACCATTATTGGGATGAGAGCAACAATCCGGC
>JBDTWQ010000216.1:0-8514 GCA_040006595.1 Nitrosospira sp. | reverse complement strand
TTCGACAGCTATTTTTATTACCTGACGGGTTTCGGCGAGCCGGAGGCGGTGCTGGTGATCGCGGCGGGGGCGGATGCGGGGGCATCGAAGCACATCCTGTTCTGCCGCGATAAGGATCTGGAGCGGGAAATCTGGGATGGTTTCCGGTATGGCCCGGAAGCTGCGCGGGAAGCGTTCGGCTTCGATGAGACATACCCCATTCTCAAGCTGGACGAAATGCTGCCCAAGTTAATGGCAGGTCAGCCCGCTGTGTATTGTGCATTAGGGCACGATACGGAATGGGACATGCGCGTGACCGGCTGGATCAATCAGATACGGCAACAGGCACGTAGCGGAGTTACCGCGCCTGCTGGAATTTATGACATTCGGCTTCTGCTGGATGAGATGCGCTTGTTCAAAAGCGCGGAAGAGCTTCAAGTCATGCGCCGTGCGGCAGAGATTTCCAGTGGCGCCCATCGTCGTGCAATGCGGAAAACCCGTCCCGGCATGAGTGAATATGAGGTGGAGGCCGAGCTGCTGCACGAGTTTCGTCGACATGGCGCGCAGGCGCCTGCCTATACGTCCATCGTCGCAGGCGGTGCTAACGCCTGTGTACTGCATTATGTCGAAAACAATGCCAGGCTGAATGATGGCGATCTGCTATTAATAGATGCAGGCTGCGAATTGGATGGCTACGCTGCCGACATCACACGCACGTTTCCGGTGAATGGGAAATTCAGTCCGGTGCAAAGGGATTTGTATCAATTGGTACTGGCCGCACAGGCGGCAGCGATAAACGCAGTACGACCGGGGCATGCCTGGGATGCGCCGCATGAAGCGGCACTGCGGGTACTGGCCCAAGGCTTTATTGATTTTGGTCTGTGCCATGGCAGTGTAGATACGGTCCTTCAGTCGGAAGACTACAAGCGTTTTTATATGCACCGTACCGGTCATTGGTTAGGACTGGATGTGCATGACGCGGGCGAATACAAGCGTGATGGAGAATGGCGTTTACTGGAGCCGGGAATGACATTGACAGTGGAACCGGGTTGCTACGTCCGTCCGGCGGATAACGTGCCTGGGCATTTCTGGAATATCGGCGTTCGTATCGAGGACGATGTACTGGTGACAGAAACCGGCTGCGAAGTGTTAACGTCGGCTGCTCCCAAGACGGTGGCGGAAATTGAGGAACTGATGCAAGACCGGAAAGATCCATAATAAATGGACGAGAACAGGAAAATAACCATAAGACGCATTTCCCGGAATAAGGAAACAGGCATTCCGGAAGAAGAAATCGTGCAGATTTCGCCCGCCAGCCGTTGGGCAGCTTATCTGTTCCTCATTCCTGTATTTATCATTATGGCGGTTATAGGCATTTTCTTTTTTACTGCGTTCCTTGCCTTATTCGCTGTTATCGCCACGGGTCTTGCGTTTCGGTTGTGGTGGCTGCGACGTAAGTTGCGCAAGACCATGGAAGCGGAAGTAGGAGAATATACGGTAATCGAGGACGCCGAGATTGTCGAGGAAAGAACCGGCAAACGAGATGACAAATGACAACAAGTAGGCTAAATAAACAACAAATGAACGGCATGAGGCAGGGCAAAACTTCTTCTTGAATACGATTAATGAAATTAGCATGAGTACCCATCATTACGATTACGACCTTATCATCATCGGTGGCGGCCTGGTGGGCATGGCGCTCGCACTGGCATTGCGCGGCAGCGGCGTATCTGTATTGCTGCTGGAAGCGCGCGGATTGCCCGAAAAAACGGAAGATTCCCGTCCATTAGCGTTGTCTCACGGCAGCCGCCTCATCCTGGAACGCCTGGGCGTGTGGAAGGGATTACCGGAAATCACCCCTATTACGACCATTCATATCTCCAATCGCGGTGGTTTTGGCCGAACCATATTGACAGCCACTGACATCGGCGTACCGGCTTTAGGTTATGTAATGAATCACCATGACGTCTTTCGGTCCATGCATGAGGCGATGAAAAACTGCGACGTCGACTATCAGGTGGGAGCCCAGGTCACGCGATTGGAGACCAGCGCGGGAATGGGGCAGATTGAATTTCTGCATAACGGCGTGCCAAAAATAGCCACAGCCAGATTATTGGTGCTGGCGGATGGTGGCCGTCTTGCTGCGCAAATTGAAGGTGTAACCCAGCATGTGCAAGACTACGAGCAATGGGCGGTAGTTGCGCGTATTAAAAGTGAACACTTTCAACACTTTCCCCACGCGGCACTAGCGGCATCAGTGAAACCATCGGTGACGAAAGCGCGGTCCCGGGCGCGTTCTGCAAAAATAAATGGTCACGCTGGTAAGGAGACCACGCGCATACATAGTCAATGCGGCGTGGCTTATGAGCGCTTCACCCCTGACGGCCCGGTGGCGCTACTACCTTCGGGCGAATACTTTGCCTTGGTATGGACCGTTTCCGCTTCGGCAGCTCATGAAATTCTCGCTTTGGATGATGCGGCCTTTCTCGTCCGGTTACATGAACACTTCGGCGATCGTCTGGGTAAATTCGTCGAAGCCGGTAAACGTTCCGGTTTCCCGATTGCGCTTAAATACGCCACCCCTGTCACGGCTTGCCGCGTTGCACTGGTCGGCAACGCAGCACAAACCTTGCACCCGGTTGCGGGACAAGGATTCAATCTGGGACTGCGTGATGCCTGGGAACTGGCCGAGGAAATTATCGCATCACCGGCTGAGATAGGTAAATCCGCAATGCTTGCACGATACGGCCATAGGCGCCGGGTGGACAGCGGCGTGGGGCGTATATTTACCGATTCTCTCGTAAAGCTCTTTTCCAATGACGATCCTGTGTTGGGAAGCATGCGCGGTATGGGATTAAGCGCGCTTGACTGCCTGCCCCAAGCCAAGCGTTTCGTCGCACGACGCATGATGTTTGGTGCAAGAGGTTGACCTTGAAACATTAGATGTCAGATACTGAAAAGAAACGGAAAACTTCAGATACAAATCAAAAGTGTTTTTCCTGGATATACTTCCCAGCATATGAGTTTCAGTAAATAACTTGCTGTCATCTGTAATATCCTACAGCTATCTTTGCCTCGGCATAGGGGTACACTATCGTGGATGCCCTGTAACAGAGCGCGATGGAAAGCCAGGCGTTGGCTGCGTCATGAGAAGTCGATTACGACGTATTTTGTAAAGCCAGCCTCGGTAAAAGAGGTCAGCGCTACGCGCGAATTTCAATACCCTGTTAAAATTACACCCATTCTTATCCTTCACCTCATCGGCTAGCCCATTCAAAGCACAGCAGAGTCATGCAGATCGGTCCTCATATTCTCAAAAACAACCTTATCGTTGCGCCCATGGCGGGGGTGACTGACCGTCCCTTCCGGCAGTTGTGCAAGAGCATGGGCGCGGGCATGGCGGTATCTGAAATGGTATCGAGCAACTCGTTATTGTGGGGTTCCGAAAAGACCCGGCGCCGTGCCAATCACGAAGGAGAGGTAGATCCCATTTCGGTGCAAATCGCGGGTGCCGACCCGGCAATGATGGCTGAAGCTGCGCGTTACAATGTGGCGCAAGGGGCGCAAATCATAGATATTAATATGGGTTGTCCGGCCAAGAAAATCTGCAATGTGATGGCTGGCTCCGCGTTATTGCAGGATCAACCGCTGGTGCGAAGGATACTCGACGCCGTGGTAGGCGCAGTAAGTGTTCCCGTCACCCTGAAAATCCGCACCGGTTGGGATACGCAGCATAAAAATGCCCTTGCCGTGGCGCATATTGCCGAGAACGCTGGGATTCAGGCACTGGCTATTCATGGACGCACCCGCGCTTGCGCCTACGCGGGACATGCGGAATATGACACCATCGCCGCGGTAAAGGCCGAGGTGAAAATTCCGGTCATTGCCAACGGCGATATCACCACGCCTGAAAAAGCAAGACAGGTACTCGAATATACCAAGGCCGATGCCGTCATGATCGGTCGCGCCGCCCAGGGACGGCCATGGATATTCCGCGAGATCAGCCATTATCTGGCCACTGGCAAGCACCTCCAGCTACCGGAAGTCACCGAGATCCATCGCGTGCTCATCAATCATTTGCATGATCTCTATGACTTTTACGGCGAGTATTCCGGTGTGCGTATTGCCCGCAAGCACATCTCCTGGTACACAAAAGGGTTGGTCGGCTCCGCCGTGTTTCGTCACGCAATGAATCAGTTGCAAACTACTGACCAGCAGTTGTCGGCGGTTAACAAATTTTTCAGTGAGCTTGCCGGTTACGGGCGGCGATTGACTTACGTTGAGCCAGAGGAGCTGGTCGCATGAGCACAATTAACGAAAACGAAATCGCGCGTTGCGTACGCAAAGGCGTGGAAGATTATTTCGACGATCTGGACGGCGAAAAACCCCATGCCATTTATGATATGGTAATACGTAGCGTGGAGAAGCCATTGATTGAGCTGGTAATGCAGCGCGCTGGGGGTAATCAGACGCGTGCCGCCGAGCTCCTTGGTGTAAACCGCAATACGCTTCGTAATAAAATGAAGCAATATCAGATCAAATAGCTCAGACAGCACAGGGTGCAAAGTTGGACAGTAGTGAGCAAGCGCGATTCGATTCCCATAAATCACCCTTAATGACAATCAAACAAGCCCTGATCAGCGTCTCCGACAAGACCGGCATTGTGGAATTTGCGCGCGAGCTCCACCAGTTCGGGATAGTCATCCTTTCCACTGGCGGCACCGCCAGGCTATTGAAAGATGCAGGCCTGACCGTCACCGAAGTGGGAGACTATACGGGTTTTCCCGAAATGCTCGACGGGCGCGTCAAAACGCTGCATCCCAAAATTCATGCCGGCATTCTGGCACGAAAGGATTCGTCTGAGCACATGGCTGCCATGGAGAAGGCATCCATTCCATCTATCGACCTGGTAGTGGTGAACCTTTATCCCTTCAGCGCGACGGTAGCCCGCCCCGATTGCGGCCTGGAAGACGCCATCGAAAACATCGACATCGGCGGCCCGACTATGGTGCGAGCCGCGGCAAAGAACTATAAAAGCGTGACGGTGGTAACAGATCCGGAAGATTATCTTCCGCTATTATCAGAGATGAAATCTTCCGGCGGCGCGGTGGGGCAGGAACTTCGTTTCCGTCTCGCCTGCAAAGCATTTTCCCATACCGCCGCTTACGATAGCGCCATCAGCAATTACCTCACCTCAATCGATCCTGACGAAGAGGGAAATCGCAAGCTCTTTCCCGAGCGTCTTAATCTGAATTTCAGCATTGCCCAGCATTTGCGTTATGGGGAGAATCCCCATCAGCAAGCGTCTTTTTATCGTGAGCTTGCACCGGCTCCTGGCAGCCTTGCCAGCTATACTCAGTTGCAGGGCAAGGAGTTGTCATACAACAACATCGCTGATGCGGATGCGGCGTGGGAGTGTGTCAAAACCTTTGATTTGCCTGCCTGCGTCATTCTCAAGCATGCCAATCCCTGTGGCGTGGCCGTGGCCGATACACCGCTGGCGGCGTATCGGCTGGCATTTGGCACCGATCCTACCTCCGCTTTCGGCGGCATCATCGCTTTCAATCGTGTGCTGGATGGCGCCGCGGCAGAAGCAGTAATTAAACAGTTTGTCGAAGTAATCATCGCGCCAGAATTAACCAGCGAAGCAAAACAGATTCTCGCCCAAAAAAACAACGTGCGCGTGCTGACGCTGCCGTTGCAGGCGAGTGGCGATGCTTTCGACTTCAAGCGTGTGGGCGGCGGTTTGCTGGTGCAAACGCCGGACAATCTCAACGTCACTGCCGCACAACTGAAAGTCGTGACCAAGCTGCAGCCGACGCCGCAACAATTGCAGGATTTATTGTTTGCCTGGCGCGTGGCGAAATTCGTCAAATCCAACGCTATTGTGTTTTGCGCGAATGGCCAGACGCTCGGTGTCGGTGCGGGGCAAATGAGCCGGGTCGATAGCGCCCGCATTGCTTCGATCAAAGCACAGAATGCGGGCCTTATGCTCACCGGTTCGGTAGTTGCCTCGGACGCATTTTTTCCATTTCGCGACGGGCTGGATGTAGTAGTGCAAGCGGGTGCCAGGGCAGTCATTCAGCCCGGCGGTAGCGTGCGCGATGCAGAAGTTATCGCTGCTGCGGATGAGCAGGGCGTAGCGATGGTATTGACCGGTGTGCGGCATTTCAGACATTGAATATTCGCCAAGAACTATCCCTTCCCTGACGATATTAATCGCGATTTAATTTGCGTTTCTTTGAGTACAAATCCCTAATATGAAATTACTTGTGATCGGCGGCGGTGGCAGGGAACACGCTTTGGCGTGGAAGCTCCTCCAGTCGTCGCGCCCCATACGTCCCCTCAAGATTTTTATCGCCCCCGGCAATGCCGGCACGTCGCTGGAAGACGGCCTTGAGAATCTGCCCATTACAGCGATTCCGGAGTTGGTGCAGTTTGCCAAAAAGGAGTCCATCGCATTCACGATCGTCGGACCGGAAGCACCCCTGGCGGCAGGCATTGTGGATGCTTTCCGCGCTGCCGGGCAGAAAATTTTCGGTCCTACCAGGCAAGCTGCGCAATTGGAGACGTCCAAGGATTTTTCCAAGGCTTTCATGGGGCGCCATGGCATTCCCACCGCCGCTTATGCAACTTTCAATTCCTCTACTGACGCCCATCATTACGTGGACCAGAAGGGTGCGCCTATTGTCATCAAGGCTGATGGCCTGGCTGGAGGTAAAGGTGTAGTAGTCGCGATGACACTGGCAGAAGCCCATGCCGCAGTGGATGCGATGCTGGTTGAAAACCGCATGGGTGATGCGGGTGCGCAGATCGTGATCGAGGAGTTTCTGGAAGGCGAGGAAGCCAGCTTCATCGTCATGGCCGATGGCCGCCATGTCTTGCCGCTTGCTACCAGCCAGGATCACAAGCGCCTTAAGGACGGTGATCAGGGCCCTAACACGGGCGGCATGGGCGCATATTCTCCTGCACCGGTAATCACGCCCACTTTGCACGCCAGGATAATGCGCGAAGTAATCCACGCGGCAATGAATGGCATGGAAAAAGAAGGCGAATACTATACCGGCTTTCTTTATGCCGGGTTGATGATTGCCCCGGATGGCAGTATCAAGGTGCTGGAGTTTAACTGCCGTATGGGCGACCCTGAAGCGGAGGTCATCATGCTGCGACTCAAAAGTGATCTGGTAACACTGATGGAACATGCGGTAAATGGAACGCTAGACAAGGTAGAGGCGGAGTGGGATCGCCGCACTGCCCTGGGTGTGGTAATGGTGGCCCATGGCTACCCGGATTCGCCGCGCAAAGGGGACGTGATTCAGGGCTTGTCGGAACTCCCGTCCATGTCAGCATCGGAAAAAGATTTTTACGTATTCCATTCGGGCACCGCTCTGGGCGAAGAAAACCGCAAGGAAATCGTAACCGCAGGGGGACGTGTGTTATGCGTGACCGCCTTGGCCGATGGCATCAAGTTTGCCCAGCGCCGCGCCTACGAAATCGCCGAACAAATCCACTTCGAAGGTTGCCAGATGCGGCATGACATTGGACATTGGGCCATCAATCACCACCGGAAATAAGTCTTATGGATAAGTCATGCCCTAAGTGGGTCTGCCCAAGCCGTCAGTGTCAGGGGTTTGCATGAATTCGACGCAACAAGTCAAAGAGTTTCTCACCGGCCTGCAAGAGCGCATTGTCGAGCGTCTGGAAGAGGTGGACGGCAAACATTTCCGACGCGATAAATGGGAGCGTCCCGAAGGCGGCGGTGGGTTAAGCTGCGTGATGGAAGCGGGCAACGTATTCGAGCGCGGCGGGGTCAATTACTCGCACGTTTTCGGCGGCGGGCTGCCCGCATCCGCCACTGCAGCCCGGCCCGAATTATCGGGACGCTCGTTCGAGGCAATGGGTATGTCGCTCGTGCTGCATCCGCACAACCCGTATGCGCCCACCGTCCATTTGAACGTTCGATTCCTGGAAGCGCGCAAGGAGGGTGCTGAGCCGGTATGGTGGTTTGGCGGCGGCATGGACCTGACTCCTTATTATGGTTTTGAAGAAGACGCCATACACTTTCACCAGACCTGTAAAAACGCACTGCAACCGTTCGGCGACGACTATCATCCGCGCTATAAGAAATGGTGCGATGAATATTTTTATCTGAAACACCGCAAGGAACCCCGTGGCATCGGCGGCATTTTCTTCGATGATTTGAGCAAGCCTGATTTTGATTCCTGCTTCAGCCTGACCAAAAGTGTCGGCAATCATTTTCTGCCTGCCTATGTGCCGCTCCTGGAGCGACGTCTCAACACGCCATATGGGGAGCAGGAACGCGACTTTCAGGCATACCGCCGGGGCCGCTACGTGGAATTTAATCTGGTGTGGGATCGAGGAACGTTATTCGGATTGCAATCCGGCGGGCGCACCGAATCTATCCTGATGTCGCTGCCACCCATCGTAAAGTGGCGCTATGACTGGAAGCCCGAGCCGGGAAGCGTTGAAGATAAGCTTTATACAGAATTTCTGATCGGCAAGGATTGGGTGTGA
>JBDTWQ010000215.1:0-2233 GCA_040006595.1 Nitrosospira sp. | reverse complement strand
CTAGCCGGAGCTCATACACTGAGCGGCAACCTGATTCCGTAACACGTAACGGCGGTGCCCACCAGCTACCGAATTTTTACAGAAGTTTCGGAGGAGGCTTTAGGCGTCAGATACTGCGATCTGACGAACATCTTCAGTGCAAGACATGCAGAGCCGCAACCCTTTGCTCGATCTTCTGCATTATTCTCCGGTATGCTGGTGCATCAATTCCGCCAAAGCGTCGCTTGAACTCGGCCTCGGACATGAATTCGGGCAGGTCCGACCAGACCGGCATCAAATCCGAATCCTTCAGCCCCGCTGCAACCCGATATTGAAGCTGTTGCGCCGAGGCTTCACTTGCAACGGCCTTTTCACCAAATCGTGTACCTGCGCGGTCGGCGGCAATATCGTTGAATGAGAAACCACTTCCAAAGCGGGAATCCTCGATCTCCTTGTACAAACCAATTGCATCGGATAATGCGGTATCGGCATAGGCAGCGATCGTGGCCGATACCATAAAATGTTTTGCGAAGTCCTCACGCCCGTCGACTGTGACCATCTGACGCTCGGGCTGGGGCCAACCAGCTGCCTCTGGAAGGATCTGTTCCAGAGAAATGCCAAGCACATGAAATGTCGCAACTAAAATTGCCGCACGATTTTCCGCCAGGGCATTTCCACTTACGGAGCGTCCTATTGCAAGCCGCACTAATGGTGGTAGAACTTCCGCGAGAGATACTGCGGGTCCATATTTCCTGCTATTCGCGGCCAACAGGGATTGATAGCGAAGCAATCGCTCCCGTTCCTGCTTGTCAATGACTGACGCTCGAACTTCATGGGAGAGACTGCCCTCCCAGCGATAGAAGATACTCAATTCGTTGGGTGACATTTTAACCAGTCTGAGTGCGTCGAGTCCGGTTCGATATTCCGGGCTGTGCCGTAGCCAGCGTACAAGCTGAGGCACAAGCAGGTCGGTAAGCGAGTCAGGCAGCGAGAGTTTTCCGATATGCACCGACCGAAGCTGCGGGAGCCCGGTTGTCTCGACCAGAGTTGCTTCAAGGTTCAGATAACCGTTGAGCGGAGCGCCATGCAGGGGAAGGCTCAGGCGGATAATGGCATTGCGGTCGGCTAGCGCTACCTGCGCGCTGCCCTTCCCCAAGCGGTTTGCCAGATAATTTGCGGCAAGATCAGCGTCCGCGGGCATCACCCTAGCCGCGGCAAGCATCCCCGGGCGGACCCAATAACGATGCGCGTCGACGATCTGTTTTGCACGTTCCACATGTTCCGGCGTAAAAACAACCTGGCGGTCGATGCGAGGACGGTTTTCGATGGCCAGAAACAATGTGGTAATTAGCGCCAAGGGCATAGCGAACAGCAGGCCCATAATAGCAAACGGAAGTTTATGCATGGTCAATCGAACGTCATATTTCCGGCGCGTCCGGAAGGGACGGAATGAGCAAAAAATCAAGGTCGGGAGGCGTAGCGGCATCGGCTACGACTGCGTGAAGGCTACCAATAAGGTCTATAGTATCCGCCCCAATAAAACGGACTGCCATAGTATCCATATCCAAAATAGGGATTAAAGCCATAACCACCCAAACCTGGATAACCGTAGCCGTAGGGATTATTCTGATAGACCGGCCATAAATAAATAGCTTTGGCTTCTAGCAACGGTAACCGGATGGTTTTTTTGCCTATAGTACGTTCTATGTCGCCTAGCAGCGTTCCCGCAACGGTGATTTCCTTGTCCTTTGCATAAACGGCCGGATCAAGAAATTCAGTGCTTTTAATGACGAAACGTCCCTCGCTCGGTTTACTTAACTGTGGGCGTCCATAGTAGTTAAGGGGATGAGATAATACTTGCACAAGCGTAAAATTCTCTTCATTATCTACATCAATAATAACCCCGCCCCATCGGACGGATGTATCCTTATAACCCTTCGGGTTTTGGCTGGCCTGGCTATAAGAAATATTCGCTACGGGCACATCTTTGACTGCTGCGGGCAAACCGGCACAAGCGCTCAATAACAAACAGATCAATAATAAATATCGTTTCATGCCTTTTCTCCTCAATTATGAAAATGCAATACTCGGGATATTCGCCCCGATTTGGCCTCGAGTGTATTTGTAATGCTAACGAGCATGATCTGGAACAAAAACGCTAACAAAAACCTATCCATGAGATAGTTATAGCAGATGATGATTCCGGTATCCGATAAAAAGCATAAGTTTCAGCGTGGCCATTTCAGCTTCTTAG
>JBDTWQ010000214.1:0-3907 GCA_040006595.1 Nitrosospira sp. | reverse complement strand
TCATGCACGCTGAGATATAGGGTTTTTTCTCCACAATCAGTGGAGTAGACGCCGTTGAGAGTGATCGATACGCGAACGTTACCCTTGATGGCGGTACGAATATCGGCGGCGAGTGCATCGCGCCATTCGTTGCATGGGCCATTGGTAAGCGTCAGATTATTTTTGAGTTCCAGCGATAACAGGGGCGGATCAATAACGATGCGTACGGCTTTGCTTGCGGGCAGCGGGATCAGGCGTAAAGCCAGCGTCCGATAGTTTACCAGCAGCGCTTCAGGAAGCACGTTGTAAGCACGGTGCGGCTTGCCGTCGAACGCGGCCGGATTGCCATTGGGTAAATCAAAATGGCTGCTATCCAGCACCAGATCCCCGGTGATTTCCCGTAACCCGGTCTGACGCAGGCGTCGCGTAAGCAGCCAGAAATTTTCCAGATTCAGCTTGGGATCGCCGTAACCCTTGATCACCAGATCACCCTGTAGCGTAGCACCTTCCAGCGTGCCATTGGCGTACAGCTCGGTTTTCCAGGTATAAGCCGGTCCCAGCAGTTCCAGTCCGGCAAAAGTCGTGACCAGTTTCATTACCGACGCGGGATTCATCGCGGTATCTGCGTTGACCGCAAGCATCGGCTTAGCTGCACCGATTTCATGAACGTAAATACCGACCGCAGATTGGGGAATACCCGCCTGCTTAAGCGCCTGGCTGACGGGAAGCGGTATGTTGTGTGAAAGCGCGGGTAGCGGCGCGACGGCCAGTGCAATACAAAAAGACGCAGCTAGTTTGAATTGGGTCATGGTCAGAACGTAACCGTTGTGTATTGCGCCGGAGCGCGCACATTCCATTTTAGTTGCTGCTGGATAACTTCGGCCAAGGCTGCGGCATTCAACGATTCACCAAGAACCAGGAAAGTTTGCCGGGGAGCAGCCTGGAAATGGCGCAGCCAACCCATCAGGCCAGCTTGATCATGGGTGGAGAGGCCGCCGATGATATAAATATCCGCACGCGCGGGCATATCTATCAACTTGAATCAAGTACCCGCAAAGTTCCCGCTGCCAGCAAATCCATTTCCTGCTCACTAATGATATACGGCGGCATAAAGTAGACAGTGTTTCCTAGCGGGCGTAGCACCAATTCCTGCGCGAGTGCCGCCTGGAAGAATTTTCCGGCAAAAGCAGGATCAGTGGTTTTTACTTCGAATGCCCAGATCATTCCGCAGTTTCGGAAGTTTTTTACCTTGGGATGAGATGCGATCGGCTGCGCCACATGGTTTAGATAACTTGCTTTAACGCGGTTAGCCTCAATGATCTTGTCTTGCTCGAAAATATCCAGTGTAGCAAGCGCCGCGCGGCAGGCGAGCGCATTACCCGCGTGGGTATGGGAATGCAAAAAGCCGCGTGTGATTTCATCGGCATAAAATGCCTGATAAATCCTGTCGGTAGTCATCACCACGGAAAGAGGCAGGTAGCCGCCGCTCAGTCCTTTCGCCAGGCACAAAAAATCTGGAACGATGTTCGCCTGTTCGCAGGCAAACATCGTGCCGGTCCGGCCGAAGCCGACCGCGATTTCATCGGCGATCAGATGTACTTGGTATTTATCACATACCTGTCTCGCAAGCTTCAAATAATCGGGATGATACATGCCCATGCCCGCCGCGCCCTGCACGAGCGGCTCGACAATAAGCGCCGCGGTTTCGGCATGATGTTTCGCGAGATATGTATCCAGTACGGCCGCGGCGCGGCACGCATAATCTTCGGCGGACTCTTCCTCAGATGCATAACGCCAGTCTGGAGTGAGTACGTGGGCGCTGTGACGCAGCAGCGGCGCATAGATATCCTTGAACAGCGCCACATCAGTGACCGACAGCGCGCCCAGCGTTTCACCGTGATAGTCGTTCTGCGGGCTGACAAAGCAATTTTTCTCCGGATGACCGCTGTTGCGCCAGTAATGAAAGCTCATCTTCAACGCGATTTCCACGGCGGATGCGCCATCGCCACTGTAGAAGCAATGGCCGAGTTTGCCCGATACGAGATTGCTCAGGCGCTCCGATAATTCTACTACCGGTTCATGCGTGAAACCGGCAAGCATGACGTGCTCTAGTTTATCCAGCTGGTCGCGGATGGCGGAATTGATGCGCGGATTGGCGTGGCCAAACAGATTGACCCACCAGGAACCGATGGCGTCGAGGTAGCGTTTCCCGTCGAAGTCGTAAAGCCACGCTCCTTCGCCGCGAGCGATTGGAATGAGCGGCAGCATTTCGTGCTGTTTCATCTGAGTGCATGGATGCCAGACTGCTTTTAAACTGCGTTCCAACAAGTATTTATTACTCATCTACTTGAAATTCCCGGTAATAGACCCTATTATTAGCACTCGTTAGCGGTGAGTGCTAACAAGGTTCGTAACAAATCCCAGGAAATCTAACGCGAAATTGCGGTTTTCCTGGAGATTTCATTGTATTAATTCTAAAACAGGAGAAAGAAACATGCAGATTCGTCCCCTACACGACCGCGTTATTGTCAAGCGGCTGGAAGAAGAACGCAAGACCGCGTCTGGTATTGTCATTCCCGACAGTGCTGCGGAAAAGCCCGATCAAGGCGAAATTATCGCTGTAGGCAAAGGTAAGGTTGGCGACGACGGCAAAGTCCGTGAGCTGGATGTGAAGGTCGGCGACAAAGTGCTGTTCGGCAAATATTCCGGACAGGCGGTAAAGGTGTCGGGAGAAGAACTCCTGGTGATGCGCGAAGAAGACATCATGGGCGTCGTTGAAGGTTAATTTACCTTAAACAATATTTTCTGGAAATTAGGAGAAAGAGATTATGGCAGCGAAAGAAGTGAAATTTGGTGATTCAGCCCGCCACAAAATGGTAAATGGGGTCAATATACTGGCCGACGCGGTCAAGGTTACCCTCGGACCTAAAGGTCGCAACGTAGTGCTGGAGCGTTCCTACGGTGCGCCCACCATCACTAAGGATGGCGTTTCAGTAGCGAAGGAAATTGAACTGAAAGACAAGTTCGAGAATATGGGCGCGCAAATGTTGAAGGAAGTAGCAAGCAAGACTTCCGACGTGGCTGGCGACGGTACTACCACCGCTACCGTGCTCGCCCAGTCCATTATCAAGGAAGGCATGAAGTATGTCGCTGCGGGCATGAACCCGATGGACCTCAAGCGTGGTATCGATAAAGCCGTGATCGCAACGGTTGAAGAACTCAAAAAGCTCTCCAAGCCCTGCACCACCGGCAAGGAAATTGCACAGGTGGGGAGTATTTCCGCTAATTCAGATCCGGAAATTGGCAAGATCATTGCCGATGCGATGGAAAAAGTTGGCAAGGAAGGCGTGATTACGGTGGAAGACGGTTCCGGACTGCAAAATGAACTCGAAGTCGTCGAAGGCATGCAGTTCGACCGTGGTTACCTTTCGCCGTATTTTATAAACAATGCGGACAGACAGATCGCATTGCTGGAAAATCCTTTTATCTTGTTGCACGACAAAAAGATTTCCAATATCCGCGAATTGCTGCCGGTACTAGAGTTGGTAGCTAAGGCCGGCAAGCCACTGCTGATCATCGCTGAAGACGTGGACGGTGAGGCCCTCGCGACCCTGGTGGTGAACAATATCCGTGGTATCCTGAAAACCTGCGCAGTCAAAGCGCCGGGCTTCGGCGACCGCCGTAAAGCCATGCTTGAAGACATCGCTATTCTCACAGGCGGCACAGTAATCGCCGAAGAGGTTGGTCTCACACTGGAGAAGGCAACGCTGAAAGATTTGGGTCAGGCCAAGCGCGTTGAAGTGGGTAAGGAAGAAACCACTGTCATCGACGGTGCTGGCGATCACAAAACCATCGAAGGTCGGGTCAAGCAGGTTCGCAATCAAATCGAAGAAGCTTCCAGCGACTACGACAAGGAAAAATTGCAGGA
>JBDTWQ010000213.1:0-2159 GCA_040006595.1 Nitrosospira sp. | reverse complement strand
TTCATCGGATTGCTGAGATTGGAGAGATTAAGCTGAAGCTGCCACAAATGATAGCCGCTGGTAAAAGAAGGGGGGCGATTAATTATGAAGTTATCGTTTCTCCCATTCTCTGATTTCCCCAGAAACGATATGAAACAATGGATGGGGTTCCGGCATTATGATGCCGTGAAACTGACAATAGAGAGCTGGTGCGCGCTTTTTCAGCTTTTCTTGCAGGTGAATCCACTCGAAGAGCAGTTGCCCATCGGTTTCTTCAATTTGATTTACAGTTTCCGGTTGTAGAATCCTTGTTGTGTCGAAGTGGTAGCCGCGTTGTTCGGCTTCCTCCGCGAGACCTGTCAGAAACACTCCCATTGCTTGAAGTGGCTGAGGATGCAAACGGAACCGGATAAGCTGCGGATGATGTCGGTAGCCGCTGGTTAACCCCGACAGCACCTTCTGAGCCAGCAGTGCTTCTCTCCATGCAGCGACCAAGCCTTTGGCGTCAAGATAGCGTGGATGGAGGGTCCAAAGACGCATAGCAAGCAGAAAAGCACTCCGTGGTGTGTTGCTTCAATGGGGTATGGTTTTTTTGCGGAGCATGACTGCGTTGCAACTCCTTGGAATGGGGCGCCTCGGAGCGTCGCACGAGGGACCCCGCGAAGCGGAGATCGGGGCAGCGCAGTGGATGCCGCGACCGCGTTTCATGGCGCCGCATCCCGTTGCGGGGTCGCACCTTCCTGCGGAAGGCACTGCTCCACCCTGCGCGGCCGCACCACTCCCCGCCGTCGCGCCTTGCCCCGCACCCCAAAAACCACACACTCCACTACTGTCCAACTGCTGCCGGATTTAGGCTGATTAGTGTACTGGATAGGATCTATATAGTCACTTGCTCGATATCCATAAACCGAATCTGTCCCGGATTATCGTCCAAGATAGAAATTTATCGTCTAAGATAAAAATTATGGCTATGCGATTGTTATGACAAAACCTGAAAACACTCGATGCATTAATCAACAGTTGGCGCGACGCGGGTTTATTGGCTATGCGCTTGCTGCAGGAGTCGCCATGGCGTGCCGACCGATTCGCGCGCAGACGGCTACGAGCCATAGCACCGGTGTTAACGTAGAAGCTGGGGCTCCCGAAAAGGGTGATAAACAAAATGCTTCTGGAGCACCACTACCAGCATCTAATCTCCTCACGCTATTCCTATGCGGCGATGTCATGACGGGTAGAGGTGTTGATCAGGTCCTGCCTCACGCCGGCAATCCCATTCTCTACGAGCAATACATGAAAAGCGCGACTGGCTACCTGGAGCTGGCCGAAGAGGCAAACGGCTCGATCCCGAAGCCGGTGGAATATTCGTATATCTGGGGCGACGCTCTTGCTGAATTGGAGCGCGTAAAACCCGATGTGCGCATTATTAATCTCGAGACGGCCGTCACCCGCAGTGATGAGGTGGAGAAAGACAAATCAGTCAATTATCGGATGCATCCGGACAACATCCCCTGCATTACCGCGGCGAATGTTGATTGTTGCGCATTGGCAAACAATCATGTTCTTGATTGGGGATACTCAGGCCTTTTTGAGACGCTGAAGACCTTGAAAATGGCTGGTATCAAAACTGCGGGGGCAGGTCTGAACATTCAAGAAGCGCGGGCTCCTGCAGTTATGAGCATTACTGGAAAAGGAAGGGTGCTTGTATTCTCATTTGGTTCGGAAACGAGTGGTATCCCCTTGAGTTGGGCCGCTTCGGCTGATAGGCCCGGAGTGAACATATTGCCAGATTTCTCAGGAAAAACGATCCGGAGCATTCGCGATACCATCGGGCAAATAAAGCGCGGGCATGACATCGTAGTGGCATCGATTCATTGGGGCGGCAACTGGGGCTATGAAGTTCCTCGCGATCAACGAGAATTTGCCCATCTGCTAATAGACGAGGCGGGCGCTGACGTCGTTCACGGTCACTCCTCTCACCATGTGAAGGGAATCGAAGTTTATAAAGAAAAACTTATTCTTTACGGCTGTGGCGACTTTTTGAACGATTATGAAGGGATCTCCGGGCATGAGGCCTACAGGGGTAATCTGGTCCTCATGTATTTTGTAAGTACGGACCCCTCGACCGGCAATCTAAGCAGCTTGCATATGACGCCGATGCAGATTAAACGCCTTAGGTTAAA
>JBDTWQ010000212.1:0-15006 GCA_040006595.1 Nitrosospira sp. | reverse complement strand
CCAGCTACGGAGGGAGCGGCCAAGCTACTCCGGGATGATTTTCTTCACTCATGCGTCATCTTGACGAAGAATTTGTGGGAGGTCATGAAGCGGAGAATAGCCAGTTCTCCCTTGCAGAAATAAAAATTAGTGATGCGTATATAACAATACGTTCCATTAAGAATGTGACATCACACCAGTCTGTTGACTGCTGCTACCGTCAGTCCTGGTGAATTTACATTACGATGCTGCTTCACGTAAAATCTACCGACGCAGAGTGGGGTTCATCGCCTCCTCAGGAGGGTTTTCATGCTTCTTCCCCGCATCATTTTCTTCTTGGCAATCCCGTTATCGGTCTTGCCAGTCAGTGCACAGACCCAGGAAATCACGCCAGTAGGAATCGCAGCCTTCAACATGGCTTGGGCGGGAACCGTTGATGACTTTAAACGTCATGTCGAGGTTTGCAGCGCGCCTGAGGTCGACTGGTGCGACAGCCGGATCAAGATTCCCCGCGGCGGGCAGCGTGCGGCACCGGAAGAGGAAATTCGTGCAAAGCGGTGCCGGGATGCAACCATTGCAGCCGCTGGAAGCTTTGAAGCAATGATGATGACGGCCCCTTGCAACGCGTATGGGAAGAGAAAGCATCCAGCCAGAGCAGAGACAGTGGAGAACTATAACGCGAAGTTAAGCGGTTTGCGTGCCACCGTCGAGAATCTGATTCAAAACGAAAACATACAGATTATCGCGTTCCAGGAGGTGAAGTCCAGGGAGGTCATAGCGCATGTGCTTGGCAAATTTTCCGAACAATTTAATGTTTGTGTTGCGCCGCATAGCGCTTTTCAAACAGTGGCGTTTGCCTGGGATAAATCAATTCCATCAAATTTGTCTGGTATGAACAGATGCGCACCGAACTCGGACTTGGCAATCATGGAACAGTCCGAGGGCGAGTCCTTTATGCATCACGTTAGGCCTGGACTGGCGCTAAAATTGGTGATCAATGGCGCACCGGTGACTTTCCTGAATATTCATCTCAAGTCCGGCTGCGCCAATCTGAAAACGGGCAGGGGCTTCGTGGGTCACAAATTGACCGATCTCGACCCGGCGTGCGAAATTCTCAACCGGCAAACCCCCATTATCGAGGATTGGGTCGAGAGCGTGGCTAAGGAGAGTCCGCGTTTCGTCCTCTTCGGCGACTTTAATCGCCGGATAGACGAGGAAGCAGCCGCGCCGGTTGCAAAGACCGAAGTCCGTACCGATGGCACGGACCCGGCGGAGCCGAATACAAAAGATGAGCGGGGAAGGGTCAAAAGCAGATACCTATGGCAAGAGATCGCTGATGGGTTCCCCGTGATGCATCAGGTGCCGCTGGCATCAACCGAGCCAGGATGCACCGGTTTCAAAGGGTTGGATCATATCGTTGTCAGCGATTCAATCAAACAGGCACAGACTCACGCGCTAGGCTCGCGCAAGATTGCTGTGGTAAAAAAACGCCCGCAATCCATCGCAACAAGCGATCATTGTCCGAGGGTTACGGTTCTTGAGTTGTGAGTTTATTATGGAAGAAAAGATTTGAATCTCGCATTGACGATTGGCTCAGTATAATCCGGGGAGCGCTCGCTCTATTTTGATAAATATTCGCCGTTACTAGCTTTCATGAGTGTGCAGGCAGGCGTGGCCCATTTAAAATCATTCCTCACATGAAACGCTATACCATAGAACAATTCATGGCTACGACTTCCATATTGGGAGCATCGTTCAGCGCTGATGAGAGGCGCATTCTTTTCACCAGCAACGCAACCGGTATTTTCAATGCCTATACGCTACCAGTTGGTGGCGGTAAGCCAGAGCCTCTGACCCGGTCTACCATCGACAGTACTTTTTCGGTCAGCTTTTTTCCGCACGACGATCGGGTACTTTTTACACGGGATCGTGGTGGCGATGAGAATTTTCATCTTTTCCTGCTTGATCCGGATGGCAAGGAAAAAGATTTGACCCCAGGAGATAAGCTCAAGGCGCAATTCATGGGTTGGCGCCCGGATGGGACCGCTTTTTTTGTTTCAAGCAACGAGCGTGATCCAAAATTCTTTGATCTGTACTGCTACGATGCCCAGACGTATGCCCGCACTTTACTATACAAGAATGAGGAAGGATTCGACTTGGGCGCTCTCAGCCGTGACGAGCGGTGGATCGCGCTGAATAGAGCCAATACCACTTCCGATAGCGATATCTACCTGTTCGATGTCGCCAAACAAGAGGCAAAACACCTGACCCCTCACGAGGACGCCATCAGCTTCCGTGCCGAGACCTTCGATCCGGCTTCTCAAAGGCTGCTTTTCCTTACGAATGAGGGAAGCGAATTCAAGCGCTTGCGCACCTATGACTTGATCACCGATGCTATCCAGGATCATGAAAGTGCTGAGTGGGACGTGATCTATACTTATTTCTCCAGGGATGGGCGATTCCGGGTAACGGGTATCAATCAGGACGGCAGTATAGTGATCCGGGTGGTAGAGTGCGGTGGCGGTGAGGAGAAGCCCGTGAAGCTTCCCACACTGCCGGAGGGCGAAATTCGAGGCGTGATATTTTCGGCTAGTAGTACCCGTATGGCCTTCTACGTGAACGGCGATCGTTCTCCCGATAACCTGTTTGTCTACGATTTCAAGACCGGGCAGCTTCAACAACTCACCCAAAGTTTGAGCAAGGAAATCGACTCATCAGATCTGGCAGATGCGCAAGTGGTTCGCTTCCGGTCCTTCGACGGCATGGTGATACCTTCCATTTATTACAAACCGCATGAGGCCTCGGCGTTAAACAAAGTGCCTGCCATTGTGTATGTGCATGGCGGCCCGGGGGGGCAAACCATGCGCGGTTATAACGCTCAGATCCAATACCTGGTGAACCATGGCTACGCCGTGCTGGGGATTAATAACCGTGGCAGCTCAGGCTATGGCAAGACCTTCTTTACTGCCGCTAATCGTAAACATGGACGCGAGCCGCTGTGGGATTGCGTGGAGGCCAAGTCCTATCTCGCCAGCCTGGGTTACATCGATCACGAGCGCATCGGCATCATGGGCGGGAGTTATGGCGGCTATATGACGCTGGCAGCCTTGGCTTTCCGCCCCGAGGCCTTCAAGGTGGGCGTGGATATTTTTGGTGTCAGCAACTGGTTGCGAACGCTGGAGAGCATACCACCCTACTGGGAGTCGGTCCGCAAAGCTATTTATGATGAGATTGGTGATCCGGTGAAGGATATAGACATCCTTGTCGCTACCTCGCCGCTCTTTCACGCCAAGGAAATACGAAAGCCGCTTATCGTTATTCAAGGCGCCAACGATCCTCGTGTCATCAAGGCTGAAAGTGATGAAATCGTGGCAGCGGTCAAGAAGCAGAATATACCAGTTGAATATGTCGTTTTCTCCGATGAGGGTCACAGCTTCACGAAGAAGAAAAATCAGATCGAGGCCAACCGGCGGATATTGGAGTTTCTGGATAAATACCTGAAAGGCGATGGGATGTTGAGAAATGGCGCAGGGGACGAGCAGAGGAACAGTACAAATTAGCGTCAAACGCAGATTCTTGGAAATTCAGCCCTATCGAACCCCCATGGGTCCCTCGAAAAACTCGCGTATCAAAAAGTCTTCAAGTCCCTTGCTATCTTCCATGCGTGAAGAAAGGGTAACGACGCCAAACCGATACGATTCCCATTGAAAATCGCCTTTGTGATACTGGCGAATCAAGTCGATCATTTTCCGAACGATAGCGCGCTGTATATCGCCATCCGGTCCAGCCTGGACCTCAACGACTTCGCGACGGGGGTTGCTGATATCCGTTCTCCAGGCGCGAAACAGAAATTGAGCGTTGCGAGGTCCCATTCTCGTAATTTGAAATATTCCGCTTGTTCCGGTTTCCCGAAGGTTGCGTTTGACGTTGGCCATCCTGCGTTCTTCTTCCGAAGGCTCGCGTTCGACAGTTTCCGGCTTAGTGGGCTCATCCTCAAAAATTCCTCCTGCAGTGCGGCGCTCCCTGGCTTCTTTCATGAAATCCGCCAGATCTTTTGGGGTATCCTGCTTGGGAGCAGGTGAGCGATTTGCCTGGGCTTCTTTTTTTCCGGTTCCTTTCTCAGGTGAAGGTTTCGTCGACTTTGCCCCTGGGGCTCCCAGACGGGGCTGCGTCGGGGGTGTCTTCGGGGTCTTCGGGGCTGCGGGCAGCTTTTGTTCTTTTTTTTCTTCGGGCAATTCCACAAAACTTGCTTCGATTGGAGGCGGAGCTTCATTTTCCACCTTGGGGGTGGAAAGGAGAAATCCGAATCCCCAGATAATGATCAGCCAGAGGAGGGCCGCCAGTGGCAGTGGCCACCAGAGTTGCATCTCCTTCGCTCTGGAATTGTGCATGCCGAGGACGTTACTTGTGTTTCACCGCGATCATGAAGTGCTGCGCGCCTGCAGATCGAGCCCGCAACATCGCCTGCACCACGATTCCCTGTGGCGCATCATTGTCTGCGGATACGATTAGTTTCTGATCCGAATCCTGCAGTAACGGTTTGAGGGTGGCGGACAGTGTGTCCAATGTAACGGGAATCCGGTTAATAAAAATTTGGCTATCACTTGTCAGCGTCAGCGTTACAGGTGCCTTAGTCTGGAGTTTTTCAGCTTCCCCCTGGGGTAGATTCACCTGCAATGAATCGAGATTCTGCAGCGATAATGAAGACAGCATGAATGTCGCAAGTAGGAAAAACATCACATCGATCATCGGAATAATTTCGATTCGCCCTTTACGAAACACCCTGGGTTTACGCAGTTTCATGGGTGGTCTCCTGATCAAGGCGAATGTGATCGATCAGGCGCGTTCCAAGACGCTCCATCTCATCCATTGTTTGGGATTGCAAGCGGGAGAAGTAGTTGAACCCGAACAAGGCAACCAGGGCGATCACCAGGCCGACCACAGTTGCAATCAGTGCCTCGGCCACGCCTCCTGTTACCGCTGTCGGATTGACGATTCCCTCGCCACCTATTACCTGGAAGGCACGCATCATTCCGACAACAGTTCCCACGAGTCCGAGCAGAGGCGCAGCAGTGACGATTGTCTCCAATACCCATAGCCGCCGGGCAAGGGATGTCTCAATCAGTTGGGCTTCATCCGCCGCGCGAGATTCGGTCCACCATGAGGGCCGGTGCCTGTTGCTGATAACTATCTCAAAAAATCGCTTGTAATAGTGGCGCTCATCGAGCCCGGATAGTATTTTTTCCAGGTCATGCCATGCGAAGCCATAGGTTTCAACGAGGTTTAGCAAGTCATGTGAAAGACGGGCATAGCGCCAATAGATAAATGCCTTTTCAAGCATAATGGCCAAAGCAACTACCGCAAGCAAAGACAACGGCAAAATAATTATCCCGCCGAGTTTTAATGCGGTCCAGGTTGTTTGTAGTTCTTGCATGGTTATCTCCGGACGGGGGCATATTCCGCCCCTTGTTAGTTAGAAAATTCTGTCGTCAATTGCTCTGCGTAAAGTCTTATCCTGCCTATCCAAGGCATAATTTTATTCATGACAAGCTGTAAGATCTTACAGCTATCCCTGGTCCTCACTTTAAGCTCTCATAGCGCTTTTATTGTTTGCCCTAGCCAGGCTCGCAGCGTATGCAAATATCCATCAATTGAAAAGTGCGATGAACGGATTAACGCATATGATTCCGGCGTCGTTACGACGCGCCAGAAATAAGCGTGCATCCGCCGAGATGGCCAAGAACGCTACCGAACAGCGGGACAAATCATGTTCGCCAGATACGATGAATGGTGCGATAAAAAATAATAGGCTAGTCGCACGGGTGGACTGAATTTAACACCTGGAATGGTAGTAGCGATATGCATAGTTATTTTTTAGATAAAAGTAGAGCCAATAGCCCCAAGTTTTTGTAATGATATCTCCAATCAAAAGCCATGCAGGAATGATCGCAAGTATCTCAGAGATTACTCGGGAAGCTGCCGAGCCTCCACAAACCGAAAATGCGTACTTCAGAATTGCCAGCATTCTAGATCAGAGTTTGAATGAAATTTATCTTTTCGATGCTCAGACTCTGCGTTTTGAGTATGTGAACAGGTGTGCACAGCGTAATCTGGGCCATAGCATGGATATGCTGCGGATGATGACGCCGTTGGATATCAAGCCAGAATTTGACGAGGCGTCGTTCCGGACCATGGCCGATCTGCTTCTGCATGGTGAGAAAGAAATTCTCATTTTTGAAACTGTCCATTTACGTGCTGATGGCACGCTTTATCCAGTTGAAGCTCATTTGCAGTTATTTGAGCAATCAGGTCGCGCCGGGTTTCTCGCAATGATTCTCGACATCACTGTTCGCCGTCGTGCCGAGCTAGCTCTACGGGAGAGCGAAGCGCGGTTTCGGACCATGGCCAACACCATCCCGCAGCTTGCATGGATAGCAGAGGCTGATGGGTCGAGATCCTGGTACAACCAGCGCTGGTATGACTATACAGGCACAACGCGCGAAGAAATGGAAGGTCGCGGTTGGGAAAAGGTGCACGATCCCGAGATGCTGCCTAAAGTCATAAAGTGCTGGAACGAGTCTACGGCCGCTGGGCAGGCTTTCGACATGGAATTTCCATTACGTGGGGCGAATGGACAGTTCCGGATATTCCTGACCCGGGCGGAGCCGCTAAAGAATTCAGAAGGCCATGTGGTGCAGTGGTTCGGTACCAATACGGATGTAAACGAGCAGAGGCTGGTGGAGAAGGCTCACCGCGAAACGGAGAAGCAGCTTCAGGTGGTAATGGAAAATATGAGCGAAGGTCTTGTTATCGCTGACTTTACGGGTCAACTGCTGCACTGGAATCCGGCGGCGCTGGAGATGCACGACATTGGCAGTGCGGAAGATGTATTAATCGATCTTCATAATTTCAAGCAATTCTATGAACTTTCGACCGTTGAGGGAACTGTTCTGCCATTCGACCAATGGCCATTGACCCGCATTCTTAAGGATGGGCATTTGCATGATTTGGAATTGCGGCTCAGGCGCATAGATAAAGATTGGAATCGTATCTTCAGCTATTCCGGGTCACTCTCACATTACGGTGACGGCAAGGAATTAGCATTTCTAATCATTAAAGATATCACTGAACGCAAAAATGCTGATGAAGCATTACGAGGCGCAAAGATAAACCTTGAGCGCGAAGTGGATGAGCGTACCGCTCAGCTACTGGCCAAGAGCAAGGAGTTGGAAAATTTTTGTTATTCCGTCTCGCATGACCTCCGGGCACCACTTCGCGGAATCGACGGCTACAGCCGTCTTTTATTGGAGGACTACCACGAACAGCTCGATGAGGAAGGCCGGGATTTTCTGAAAAATGTGCGGGCGGCAACGAAACATATGACAGATTTAATTGAAGATCTGCTCGCTTATTCAAGGCTCGAACGGAGAGGGGTATCTACAACGCCCATAAAGCTCTCCGGCTTCGTATCCAATCTATTGGAGCGGTGCAACGCCGGTTCTAAAGATGTGCGCCTGACTGTCGAAGTCGGTGACTTTCATGTAAGTGTCGATCCGGAGGCCCTCGCCATAGCATTGCGCAACCTGATTGATAACGCCATCAAGTTTTCCAGATATGAACCTGAACCGATCATAGAAATTCGGGCGCAGGCTGTGGGCAGCCGCTGCATTCTCTCGATACGCGACAATGGCATTGGATTTGATATGCGCTTTTACGGCAAAATTTTTGAGATATTTCAGCGCCTTCATCGAGCCGAAGAGTATCCGGGTACTGGTATCGGACTTGCAATGGTACACAAAGCTATGGAGCGTATAGGAGGGCGAGTTTGGGCAGAAAGCCAGTTGGGCGCTGGAGCAATTTTTTTCCTGGAACTGCCTTTGTCCAGAGCGGTTCCAGTACTCGCTTCCAGCATTCAACTATGAATATTGCTTTGCCAATATTGCTCGTTGAGGATAATCCGATGGATGTGGATCTTACGCGACGCGCTTTTATTCGACACAATTTGGCGAATCCACTCGAGGTGGCGCGCGACGGACAGGAAGCACTCGATTTTATTGCCAAATGGACAGCGGGGGAGCCTGTGCCCACAGTGATATTACTTGATTTAAAATTGCCAAAAGTTAGCGGACTTGAGGTTTTGCGGGTCATCCGGGCACATCCCAATTTTGGAACTGTTCCCGTTGTTATTCTCACCTCCTCGGCTGAGGATCATGATATTCATGAAGCCTATTCGCTTGGGGCAAACTCTTACATCGTGAAACCTGTGGATTTTGATAAGTTTATCGATGTAGCCAGACAAATCAAACTTTACTGGACTGTTCTCAACATCCACTGCCTTCCCAGGTACGATTAATGAGAGTCCTCTATCTAGAGGATAACGCTCAAGATGCGGGTCTTGTGCAAATCGAGCTGCGGAGGCGTGCGCCGGATATTCAGCTGGATGTGGTTTCTACATTGGCCGAGGCGCTTGCACGGCTGGAGCGATTTCATGCGATCTATGGTGCTGCATTGGAAACAGCGAACGTCGAGCCGGCCAAACCGGGTACCTCTACTCGTTATGATTTGGTCCTGACTGACCTTAATCTCCCTGATGGTAGTGGTAAGACCCTGCTGGCCCAGGTTCGCAGTAAGCACCTGCCGCTACCCGTTGTAGTTCTAACCGGCTCGGGTAGCGAGGAAACTCTTGTGGCATTGCTCCGCGCGGGGGCTGATGATTATGTCATAAAACGTAATAATTTCCTTGAGACATTAGCGCTCGTGCTGCGCGCCGCACTCGATAAGTTTCGTACGGAAACCTTTCGACGAGCCGCTGCTCTGCGAGTTCTCTACGTCGAGCCGAATGCTTACGATATCGATCTGACGAAACGGGAGCTAGCCTCCATCGCTCCACATCTCCACATTGAATCACTCCATACAGCCGAGCAAGTCCTGCATCGTTTTGCGGTGCCTGATCCGAAATTCGTTACTGATGTTCTTCTACTTGATTATCGTTTGCCCGGAGCTTCTGCCACTGATGTTTTAAAGGAACTTTGCCAGGTACGAGGACTTGATCTTCCAATTATCCTCGTTACTGGACAGGGAAACGAAGAAATTGCACGCCAGTCTCTCAAACTTGGGGCCGCTGATTATGTAGTAAAAAGCGTTGGCTATCTTCAGCGTTTACCGACAGTCATAGAAAATGTGTGGCTTCGAGCCGAGTCGACTCGCAGAGAACGAGTTTTGCTGGAGGAACGAACTCGCCTTTCTCTTGCCACCGAAGCGGCGGCGATAGGTATATGGGAATGGAATACAGCTACCAACGAAATCATTTGGGATGACCGCATGTATGAACTCTACGGTGCCCCACGTGAGCGCGCGATTACTTATGAAGTCTGGAAATCCTATATTCACCCCGATGATTTGCCCAAACAGGAAGCGCAGCTGGAAAGAATCAGTGCGGAGAACGGGCGGGGGCAAATGGTTTTGCGGATTCTGCACGCATACGAAAATGTACGTTACCTTCATATCGCCAAAGCCGTAACATGGGGTATGAGGGGCAATGAGCTGAAGGTGGTGGGTACCGCCATCGATATTACCAGGCGGAAACAGGCCGAACTGGCAATACAGCAACATGCCATGCAGCAGGGTCTTATTGCAGCGTTCGGGCAACAGGCGCTCGCCAGCACTGATCTGGACGAGCTCTGGGATCAGGCAGCGGTGATTACGTGCAAAGGTCTCACAGTTGATTTCTGCAAGGTTCTTCAGCTTGCACCTGACAAATGTTCTTTTATACTTAAGGCAGGTTCGGGTTGGCAAGACGAGTGGATTGGTCATCACATATCCACCACCGATGAGAATACGCAAAACCAGTTTGTTCTCGCGAGCCTTGAACCAGTCCTCGTGGAGGATTTTCGCGCCGAGACTCGTTTCAAGCCCTCTGAGATCCTCAAGGCTCATGGCATACGAAGCGGAGTCGATGTGCTTATCTCCGGAGCTGGCGGCCCCTATGGGGTGCTGGGTTCCTATTCCCGCGATGAGCTTCGTTTTACGCCGGGCAGCATCAGTTTTCTGCAAAGTCTCGCCAATGTTCTTGCGACAGCGATTGATCGAAAAAGCGCCGAGGAGAGGCTTACCTTCCTGGCCCAGTTCGACCCCCTGACGGGACTGCCTAACCGCAGTCTGTTTCTCGACCGCCTCGGGCAGGCGATGGAGCAAGCGCAGCGCAACCGGGGGCGAATCGGGGTTGTATTTGCTGATCTGGACCGTTTTAAAATTGTCAATGACACGATGGGCCACAGCATAGGCGATAAGCTGCTTGTCCAGGTCGCTCAACGGCTGCAGGAATGCGTGCGTTCGGGCGATACGGTCGCGCGTCTGGGTGGAGACGAGTTCGCATTCATTCTTTCTAACCTGGCCCATGCAGAGGATGCAACCGTGGTGGCGGAGAAAGTGATTGCTGCGCTCTCGCTGGTATTCGAACTGGAAGGTCAGGAAGTTTACATTTCTGCCAGTCTGGGGATCAGCATCTACCCTGGAGATGGTACGGATGCGGACAGCCTGCTCAGGAACGCTGACACCGCGATGTTTCAGGCCAAAGAACACGGACCTGCAATTTATCAGTTTTATCTGCCGCAGATGAACGAGCGCGCGGTAGCACGACTGAAGATGGAAACGCAACTGCGCGGCGCGTTGGCACGGCATGAATTCGTACTGCACTATCAGCCGAAAGTAAGTTTGGTCAGCGGTACGATCACTGGCTTTGAAGCATTGTTACGCTGGCACCATCCAGCGCGTGGGCTGGTACCGCCGTTGCAATTCATATCGGTCCTTGAGGATACCGGGCTGATTGTGTCGGTTGGCGAATGGATAGTGCGTACGGTCTGTGAACAGATAAAGAAATGGCAGGGCGAGGGCCTGGTCCTGCATCCGGTCTCTATCAATCTCTCGGCACGACAGTTTCAGCAGCAAGACCTTGATTTCGTTATTGGAAGAACTCTGAAGATCACCGGAATCAATCCCTGCCTGCTGGAGTTTGAGTTGACTGAATCGGTATTGATGAAAGAGGCCGAGACAGCTGTCACTGCGCTGCAGAATCTGAAGGCCTTTGGTGTGCAGATCTCAATGGATGATTTTGGCACTGGCTACTCGAGTCTTGCCTACCTGAAGCGGTTTCCGCTCGATATACTCAAGATCGACCGTACATTTATCCAGGATGTTACCACTGATACGGACGACGCTAAAATCGTCGTGGCAATGATCAATCTCGCCCATAGCCTGGAACTGAAGGTGGTGGCAGAGGGCGTCGAAACCAAGGCGCAGCTGGATTTTCTGATACATCACGGTTGCGATGAGATGCAGGGTTATTATTTCTCACGGCCGCTGCCACCGGAAAGTGCTTTGCAGGCGCTTGTCGAAGGTCGCCGGTTGCTGATGAGCTGAATGAGAAACGACATCTGAACGGCGATCATTCGCCCACCAGTCCGACCTGGTCGGTAATTGCGCCGAGTTGCGGATCTGAGTTATATCCGACTCACTTTTACATCAGCGCGAACGGTGTTTCCTATAAATACACGCTCTCACCACTTTTTCCTGCAAACCCGTTTTGGCAGGGATTCCTGAACCGCTTGCGCGGATTTCTCCTCTTCCCATTGATTTGCTGAGCTAAAATTCTTACTCCTGGTAAATGTTGGCGATCACTCTGTTGGCCATCATAGTATAACCAGCAAAAGCATTGCCATTTTGCAGTAATAATTAACATAAAGTCCTTCCCCTATCTCCCGATATTTGTTAATTTATCCGGTACCAATCTCCCGATCCGCAGGCGGCGGATAAATTTTCTCAATAGATAAAGAAAAATGAAAAAAATGATTCTTGCGGCTTGCGCCATGCTGGTAATTAGCGGCGGTGTTTTTGCCCAACAGGGGGGGTTGAATCTCAGGTCACAGGCTGCGTTTATCGTGGACGCACAGCATGGACGCATTTTATTCGACAAGAACGCAGATACCAAAATGCCGATCGCTTCCATTACGAAGCTGATGACAGCAATTGTGGTACTTGATGCGCAACTCCCGCTCGCTGAGGAAATCGTCATCGAATCTGCCGACATAGATGTCCTTAAGAACACTCGCTCCCGCTTGCGAGTAGGAACGAGTCTTCCTCGTCAGGAAATGCTGCGACTGGCGCTGATGTCCTCTGAGAATCGCGCTGCCGCGGCACTGGGGCGTACTTATCCTGGCGGCATAAATGCATTCGTTGCAGCGATGAACCAGAAGGCATTTGAACTTGGCATGGGCAACAGCTACTTTGTTGACTCTACCGGATTAAATAGCGCCAATGTTTCAACCGCGCGTGATCTGGCAAAAATGGTTGATGCTGCAGATGATTACGACATCATCCGTGAATTTTCCACCACCGCTTCGCACGCGGTGGCCTTCGCCGAAGACGACCGTAGCCTGCAGTTTACCAATTCCAACAATCTGGTGCGTAGCGGGAATTGGGATATTGGTGTATCAAAAACAGGTTTTCTCAGCGAAGCCGGTCGCTGCCTGGTGATGCAAGCGAAAATAATTGGCAAACCGGTTATTATCGTATTGCTTGATTCCTGGGGAAAGAATTCCCGCATAGGCGATGCTAACCGTATCAAGAAATGGATGGAGATTGGTTTCGCTCGCAAGGTTCGCGGCTAGAGATATTGCGGTGTCCAGATTCAGAAACAGCGTCGGTCAAGCTTCGTTAACTCATTCACCCTTTTTACTTTTTCAATACCGATATCATTGACACAAAAATTCTGGTTTTCAGAATTGCCCTGTTTTGATCTTTTCTCCAGACAGGCATTAACGCGGCAAATAAATGGAAATGCCCACTATTCGCCCAGTAAAGCAGTGGAGCCATCATGCAATTACAATTGATCGCCGTACTCGTCATTGTTTTCCTGATTGTCATGTTCGCAGTTCAGAACGCCGTGGCTGTAAGCGTCGTATTTTTCCTGTGGCGCGTTGATGCTTCGCTCGCTGTGGTGATCGCGGCATGCTTTGGCGTCGGTGCCCTCATCGGTGCCCTGGTAACGGTTCCAACAATGTTGCGTGAGCGAATTTCGATAAGCCGCCTGCGTAAACAGATTGAAACGTTACGGGCTGAGAATGACAATTTGCGCACTTCAAACCTCTAAATAATTCCGCTATGTAGCGTTCCGTTGCCGGGAAACTCGTGAATTTGCTGAGAGGTCTTTTGATGGACTCCAGTCGACCGTAAATACTCGGATTGGAGTTAACGCAAATAACCCATTAGGCGGCTCTCCGAGCTTACCCGAGTGCTGGCGTCAGTGTGCGGCCATTTTCGCCGCTTGTCGGCCTCCAATAAACCAAGCGATGGACTTCTCCCAACCCATAAAACTGTCTCGCAACCTGTCTCACCATCATCTCGTGTCCTAATGGATTATCTGAGTTTAAAGCAACTGAAACGCAAGAATAGCAACAAATGTGGGTGGCAGTGCGGCTGCCAGCAAACCTAAAGGATGGATCGCGTCATCGTGGAAAGAACCCTTGAGTATGGAAAAGCCCGCTGGGTTGGGAGCATTGGCTATAACCGTCAGACCTCCCCCGGCAACGGCTCCGGCGACGAGTGAATACCGAAACTCCGCGCTCGTCCCTTCCAGCAGAGAGCCCAGATAAGTGAGCGCCGCATTATCGGTAACCGCTGTAAGCAAGGTGGCACCGAAAAAAAGTACGGTACTATCCATTCCCGCCAACATGGGTTGCAGCCACCACTTCTGTTGTCCTCCAAGAACAACCAGGCCGGCAAGAAAGAAAGCGACTAATAATCCTTCACGCAGGATCAATCGATCCTGATAGCGCTCATATGCGTGAGCAAAGCCGATGAAGAAGAGTAGCAACCCTATGAAAACAAAAGGGTGATGAGCAAAAATCACTATGCCAATCAAAAATACTAGATGCACAAGCACCACCACTAATGGAACTTCAGCGTGTGGAGAGGCCGCTTCATTCTTTATCTTTGACAATTCGCGCTGAAATAGGAAAGTGGTTGCCAAAGTGTTCACCAGCACCGCAAGCGCAGCTTTCCAGCCGAACGTAGTAAACATGAAGATACTGTCCCATCCCCATTTGGCAGCCACCATAAGCACTGGCGGTGCTGCAAACGACGTCATTGTTCCGCCGATCGAGATGTTAACGAAGAGTACCCCGAGCGTGACGTATTTAAGCCGCACTGAAATCCCTTTAGAGTAATAGCGTTCCAATAGAATCAAGCCGGCCAATGTCATGGCTGCCGGTTCGGTAATAAAGGAACCAAGCAAAGGTACAAAGGATAATGTGACGAAGTAAAACGCTTTCCCGTCTGGCCAGGGAATCAGTTGTGCGAGGGTCTTGACGCAGCGCATTGCGAATTGCAGGATTGGGCGGCTGCCCGCAACGACCATAATGGAAAATACGAATAGGGGTTCGGTGAAACTTTGCCCATCAAGGTAAGTGATGGCGAACTCTTTCCCGTTGATGATCAGCATCATGACGACCAGGACCATTGCCCAGAAACCAAAAACTACCTCGACCTCGCCCAGAAAATGCCAGATCCCGGCGTGGGCAGGTTGGATGCGCGCCAGCCGTTCGAAAAATTTTGTTGAAAAAGTGTGAATTACCGCGACACCGAACAGGATCGCGGCAATAAGCTCAATAGCATTGGGGTCCATTCACTGCAGGTAGATGAGTTAATCGAGTTTGATCATGTTTCGGAAAACCGGCCTCAAGCCCGTGGATGCCGGGAATGGACGACCAAAGCCTAACCCGTTTTTGCCCAGAATACCCCGGTCCGGGTTATGACGTCTCTGCCGCAAGCGGAAATCTGCCTGATGCAAGCAACCAATTGCAGTTACATATATCACACTGGCATTTCCTGTTGGTCTCGGGCGGCAGACGAGACGAATTATTCGATCAATCAGCTAAAAAATGCTCGCTGAATAAAAAGAACAAGAATCCATTTATTTCATTGCATCAAGGTTGGCCTGTGCGTCAGCATTATCCTGCGCCGCCGCTTTCT